>CBESZZ010000386.1:0-4594 GCA_965534055.1 uncultured bacterium
GTCAAAGAGGTTCGCCTGACCGACCGCCTCACCGATTCGCCAGCCTGCCTGGTTGCGGACCCCGAAGGGCTCTCGCCGCAGATGGAGCGCATGATGCGTGCAAGCGGTCAAGACGTCCCGCCGCAGCAGCGCATCCTTGAACTGAACCCCGACCACGCGGCTGTGCTGCAGCTGCAGAAGCTTGGTGAGTCCGACGCGGTTCGCGCCAAGGAATGGGCGGCGTTGCTGCACGACCAAGCGCTGCTCGCCGAAGGCACCCTACCGGACGATCCCGCGGCGTTCGCCAAGGCCATCACCAAGCTGATGACCGACGGCGCCTAATCCGGGAGCACTGATCCGGGAGCGCGAAGGCGCAAACGCAAACGGCCCCGCGCAGCTCATGCTGCGCGGGGCCGTTTGCGTTGGGTCGCACGTCGAACGTTTCGACGTCTACATGCGACCTCGAATTGGCGACGTCTACTTCGCGACCATGTACTTCGCGTTTTCGCCGAGCTGTGCAGCCTGCTGCATCAGCGTCGTCAGCATGTCGGAACGACCGCTCGTCTTGGCAGCACCGAGAGCTGCCACGTCAAAGCCGGCGATGCCGGACAGCGCGCTTTCGAAACCGCCGAAGTTGGCCATGCCTTTCGCTGCATCCATGGCGACTGCGGGCAGGTTGGTCATGGCCGACTGCAGGTTCTTGGCCTGGGCGACGTACTCTTCGACCTGAGTGACCATGCCCGACTGCATCACGTCGCTGAGGTCCATCTTCTCGATGTAGTTCTGCATACCGCCAGAGAGCTTGGAGGCCTGCTTGACGATGCCACCCATGTCGGTGGGGATGCTCGATCCGCCAATGGATTTGCAACCCGCCAGGGTCAGGGTCAGGGTCAGAACGGCGAGAGAGGCCAGGGAAAACAGTCGCATGGTCGGGAGTCCTTCCGAAGTGGGGGGAAAAGCGTGAGCGAAGCGCCACCGCAACGAAACGCAAGGCTCCAAGTCCTCATTTGGCGGGTTGCGACCTCAGGATGGCGTTGAACACCAGCTTGAAGCTCGCATGGCTTTGGCCACGATACAGCACGTCGGGCGCGCAAAGCACCACACGGCCGGAACCAACGGTCGCCTCCGCAACCGCTGCCTGCCCGAAAACGAACTCCTGGCCAATCGCCCAGCCGCTGCGCAGCGCGTCGGCTTCGGCATAGCGCGCAACCACGCGGACGTCGGCGGCGCCCGGCTCGATCTCGAGGACCGGGTTGCCCCGACGGAACATCACGTCGAGTGTCGCAGCCAGTCCGAACGCCAAGGGCTCATCCGCCGCGAGGGTCGTCTGCAGCAGCGAACCGGGGATGAAGAAGTCCTTCGAAGAGACCCTCTCTCGGTCGCCGGCCTCCTCGCCACCCTCGGTCGAGGAATCCCCGGAAGACGATTCCGGACGGGTGGGACCGAGCCGCACAGGCAGGTCGAATCCACGCGCGGCCTTCCCGGCTTCTGCCCCGACGGCGATCAGCGTCCCTCCAGCCTCAACGAACTCGCGCAGCGCTGGCAATACCACGTCGCGAGAAGGCCGCTGCGCGCGCTCGGACAAGGTGGACCAATCTTCGAACGGTGGCAGTGCAGCCTGCAGTGCCTGCAAATCCTCGTCGGTCATCTCCGTGCGTCGGCGAACCGTGCGACCCACCGGCAACCCAGTGCAAAACACGAGCACGTCGAAGTCGGCGCGCAGATCACCCTCGAGCAATCGCTGCCCGAACACCGGAGCGTGCTGAATCTCGAACTGCTCAAACACCCATCGCGCATGGCCCGTGGGCATGTTGCCGCCCCACGGCTCATAGATGCCAACTCGCGGCGCCGTCGATCGGGTCGCGGCAACATCTTCTGCGGGCGGTTTTGCAGCGCGATGCACGGTGATGCCAAAATCGTTCGTGCAGATGGACAGCACGCCTTCTGCGTTCGAGCTCGACTCAACGAAGACGCGGTCGCTGGAGCCATTGCGAACGAATTGAACCTTCACCCCCACACCTAGCAAACGCGCGACCGTTGGGTACGCGTTCTGATCCCGGCCATCGAGCCAGAAGCCCGCGTCGCCGTCGCCAAGAATGTTCGTGGCCGTCGGAGCCACGATTCCGTTGACGGGCTCGAGCACAGACTCGACCTCATCGGTGAAGCCATCGAGCACGCGAAGCACATCCACTCCCATCTGGTAGGCCAGCGTCCACCCGGCAGCGTCGTATGGACGCACGGGCTGGCCGCCGGTGCCGAGGTCGTCGGGGTGCCATTGCGGCTCAAACATGTCCATCGCATGTGGCCGAAACGCCTGATCTGCACGCACGACCAAAGAGCCGGCCGCGATCGTCTGGTTCTGCCAAGTGAACGATTCACGCACGCGATGCACCTCCAAGCCCCCGCGCTGCAGGGTTTGAACGAATCGGATCGCCGCACCAGGGTCGCCTTGCGTTGCGACCGCCTCGTCACCCGACTGCGCAGCAACCAGCGGCACGATCCATGCACGCGGATCCCGCAGCTCCGACTGCTTAAAAACCTCATCCGCAACACCGGCCACCGAGGTTCGATCCGCGCTGCCATCTTTCGCCTCGTCCGCGACCTTCCGCGCACGAGCGACCAATGGTGGAGTCACCGTCCAATGGTCGCGGCTCCCGCGCTCAATCGAGTTGCGACCCATGCGCCAGAACCCGAATAGCAGATCCTGCGGGTAGCGAGCGGCATACGTGAGGATCGCGTAGTTCGCGGTCATCAGGTACTCGATGGTCTGCCGCGCGTGCCAAAGCTCCTGACTCTCGATCGGCTGCGGGTAGTCCGAATATGGCAAGCGCCGATCCAGCGACTGACGCAGCGGCGTGGGATCAGGGCGACCGAAAGCTTCGGTCAGGATCCCGATCATGTTGTGGAAATAAGTCGTCGTGCGCAGGCCACCGTTCCACCAGGTTGAGTAGCTCGCACCCGTGCGCGAAATCACACCGGGCTTGCCCTCGAGAGCGAACCGCTGGTTCATCTGCGCCGACACGACGTCAATGCCACGCACAACCATCGGGTCGACGTTGTAGTTGAACGGATCGCGGAACGGCGGCGTGAAGAGGATGGTCCCCCGCGGCGCCGTCTGATGGTGGTTGTAGACGATCTGCGGATACCAACGCTCGTAGAACACGCGGTTGACGTTGCGCGTCTCCACCATGTTGCTCGCGTAGAAGTCACGGTTGTTGTCGTGACCGACGTAGCGCTGGTAGAGCACCGGCAACTGCAACTTTCCGGTCGCGCGGTATGCGTGCGACATCATCTGCATGCCGTCGGGGTTCACCGGGCATGCGAGCAAGACAACGTTGTCGAGAATCGCGCGCGTCTCCGGATCGTCGTGAGACACCATACGCCACACCAGCTCAAGCAGGTTCTGCCCAGCGACTGCTTCGTTCGCGTGCAGGCCCGCATCGATCCAAACCACCGCGCAGCCTTCTCGCGACAATGCCTGCGCTTCGTCTTCACCGATGCGCCCGCGACCCATCGTCCCGCTGATCTCACGCAAGCGTTCAAGCCGCTTGTGATTGTTCGGCGACGTGATCACCGCCATCACCATGGACTGGCCGTAGGAAGTCTGGCCAATCTCTTCGACCACCATCCGCGGCGACTGAGCGGCAAGCGTCGCCCAGTAGTCGACGAGCTGCTCGTAGTCTGCGAGGAACCCGTCGGCACCAACTTGTTGGCCAAGGTGCTGCTCCGGACTGGGCAGCGTCGCACGCGCGTCGCCTTCAGCTTGCCCCGACTGGGCTGTTGCGACGCCGGAGAGCGCTGTGCTCAGAAAGAGGAGTAGGGCGTAAGGAAGGGAGGGTGCTCGCATGTCCCTAGGTGAAACCCCAGGGACTCCCCGGTCCAACAGCAGACCAAAACGTGACCGTTCAACCGTGCAGGTACGGTGCCACGAGGTACCTGCGCGCTAAGACCAGTCGTAGAACCCCTGGCCGCTCTTCTTGCCCAACTTGCCTTCCTTCACCATTTGCCGCATCAGGTCGGGGACTTCGAACGCAGGGTTGTCGAGCTCCTTGCGCAGGTAGTCGGCGATCGACATGCGCACGTCGAGACCCACAAGATCGGTCAGCCGCAACGGCCCCATCGGGTGCCGGTAGCCCAGCTCCATGGCCTTGTCGATGTCGCCGGGGCTCGCGACGTTGGCTTCAACCATTCGAATCGCCTCGAGCCCCAGCACCACGCCGAGCCGGCTCGTGGCAAAGCCCGGGGTGTCGCGGACGACAATCGGCTCCTTGCCGATGGTGCCGGCGAAGGCGAGGACACGATCGATCACCGCCTGGTCGGTGGCCTCGGGCTGGACGACTTCGAGCAACGCCATGATCGGCACGGGGTTGAAGAAGTGCATGCCGACGCAGCGCTCAGGGTGCGCGGTGTGCTTGAACACCTCAGCAAGCGAAAGCGACGACGTGTTGGATGCGAGCACCGCGCTGCTCGGGCACAGCGCAGACACCTCTTTGAACAGAGACTGCTTGAGCTCCAGGGACTCAGGCGCAGCTTCGACGACCAGGTTGGCATTGCGCACGGCGCCTTCAACCGAAGTTGTCGAGACGATGCTCTGCAGCGTGTTCACCATCACTTC
>CBESZZ010000387.1:0-4579 GCA_965534055.1 uncultured bacterium
TTCTATCCCGTGCTCGGTGCAGATCGACCGGAGAACCTTCCGTGGCGTTGGCGCACCCATGCCGTCACGTCCGGCAGTCATCGCTTGGACACCCTCGCGGGCGCACCGCGCACTGCCGCCGATGGCTGGCGCTACACGCTGGACTACGCGGGGTTCAAGGAGACCTACGACGTGCTGTCTGCCGGCGTCGAGCAGCGCTTTGAGTTCGCGAGCCATCCAGCAGGAGTTGGTGCGACGAGCGACCTCGTGATCACCGGCGCGATCGATTCGCCGCTACAGTCCATGCCCGTCGAAGCCGGTGTGCAGTCGCTCACGTTCACCGACCACGCAGGCGTCGCCATCGTGGGCTACGGCAAGGCGCTGGCCTTCGACGCGGCCGGACACACGACCCCCGTCACCACGAGCTTTGACGGCGATCGAATTCAGCTCACTGTGAGTGGTGCGTGGCTTCAGGACGCTCAGTGGCCCGTCACCGTGGACCCGCTAACGACCAGTCTAGTGGTCGCGAATGGAGGATCACTTGGCATTGCCAACTATCCAGCCATCGCCCGTGACATCGGCAATGGTCAACTCATGGTCACTTACTCCCGCCCCACCTCGGGAAGTGACTACGACCTGTTCTGTCGCCTGCAAGACGACCTTTTCATCGGATTGGGCACCATCTTCGCGGACGTGAACGCCAGCTGGTCCACTCGCTACAGCAGCGTTGCGTTCGCTGGCAGCAAGTGGGGCATCGCGTTCGGCCGCAACTTTGTAGCGAACGCAGCGGTTCGGGTGTACGTCCACGATGCCGGCAACACGGTCAGGGACAGCGGTACGCTGTATTTCTCTGCGCCACCAATTGGATTCTCCGACCAATTCCCGAGCATCGGCGGCGTCACCCAGATCACGTCAACCCCGCGTTGCTACTTGGTCTATCAACGCGATGCAAATGAAGCAGGAACCAACTCGCCGAACGGACGCAACTCGGAAGTCTTTGGTCGGCAATTCAATCTCGACACGGGCGTGTTCTCCGGTGAGAGCGAGATGAACACCGGCAACCCGACCGACGTCGATGACGAATGGCCGCAAATCACGGCGGAACGCGGCCTCAACGATTCGTGGGTCGTCGTCTGGCAGTCCTACAACTACGGGAACTCCAACGACGACTGGGATGCACTCGGGCAGTTGGTTGATCAAAACGGCGTTCGCCGCGGCCTGGCCAACCTTGGCCAGGGCACTCCCACCCTCCATAGCCTGCACCCCAACGTTGCCGGCCGCGACGGCCGCTACATGGTCAGTTTCTTGCGGCGAAGCAACACACTCCCATTCTCTCACTTCACCGGCACTGCGATCATGGCTCGGCGCTTTGATTGGCCGAACGGAGTGGGTGGCCCAACTTCGCTTCAAGCACCTCGCGAAATCTCGTCGGCAGGAACCAACGCTCTGCGCGCCAACCTCAGCCGGTCCATCGCATTCGGCACAGATACCGATTCACATTGGGCGGTGGCCTACCGCACGACCGCCAATGCCATGTTCGTGGCTCGAGTGGGCTACACCGGACAAGTCGTGGAACGCGCCAGGGCATCCGCAATTGGCATCAGCACCGCGAGCGCAGGCTTGTGCTACGACAGCGTCACGAACTCATTCCCGATGGTGTATGGCCTACAGAACGCGAGCTTCCAGCTCGTTGGTCAACACTTCGAATTCTCACCAGACGCCACCGCCACGAACTATGGCATGCGTTGCCGCGGCCTCATCACGGCTGGTTTACGGGGAAGACCGGACGAGCCGCATGCGGGATCGGAGTTCTGGGGAGTCAACTTGCAGAGCGGCGTAGCCCTGGCCCCCACTGCACTGCTCGCCGCGTTCGGAAACGGATCGACGCCCCTGCCCCTTGGCGGCTGCACGCTGCTTCTCGACACAGCAAGCCTGGTGACGGTGATCTTCGGCTTGAGCGATGGCTCCGGCGACTTCTCATTGCCCGTCTCGTTGCCCGACTCGATCCCGAGCGCCGACGTCTACTGGCAGTACATTCAGCTTGATGCTGGAGTCATCAGAGCCAGCAACGGGCTCCACTCCCAGATCCGATAGATCGTTTTGATCACAGGCACAGGAGCAACCCATCCGAAAGCGGATGGGTCGACTCTGTGCCTGGCACCGGACGCGCTCTACAAGTGCGAACTACCTGTCGTAGCGCACCGACAACGAGTTGAACGCAATCGGAGAGATCGCACCGTCCTCGTTCTGCACAACAACGATGAAGTTGTTGTTCGTGCCCGGATCCAAAGGCTGCGACGGCGGTGAGAAGCGAATGACATCCACGATTCCCGGCGTCCAGATGCTGCCGCACAGCAAGCCCATGGTCATGAGGTCGTCGGCTTCCACCGTCGTTTCCCAGATCCGGTTGGAGCTTTCATCCACGTGATTGGTTGGGAAGATCGGCATCCAAACAGGGACGATTGTGCTCTGCGGCGTCAGAAACCCGATGCCGAGCCTCGCGCCAGCACGGATGTCGGTCCCCGTCACGCGGAATCGACGTGGTGGCTCGTGCTGCAGGCCGGCGACCCCGAAGTCAACACCGCCCACCGATGCCGCTTCATCCAACACAGCCTGCGTGAGTTCGTGAATCGCAGCCACGCTCGGAGTCAGGCCGCTCGGCCCCAACGGATGGGTCGGATGGCTCGGATCCCAAAGCGCTTCCAATGAACCGACGTCCACCCAATGCGTCGCAGGCGCCATAGGCGACGGCACAACTCCGCTGGGTGCGTTGCCAAGGAGCGGTGCAGGATCACTGCCGAGTGCTGCGTAGCGTCTCGCGCTGCCCACCGGCACCGACTGCAGGATGACGCGGTTCGCCGGGGATGCGGCGAACCCGATGAAGTCCGCGAACGGACGGGTCACGTTCGATCCTTCGCGACGGAACGTGTCCGTTCCCGCCGTGAGGTCTTGCCACCAACCGGTTTCATTCAGTCCGCGACGCATGTAGATCGCGAGTCCGGCATTCGCTTCATCGACCTGCCCCATCATGAGGTTGCCCACCGCATTGTCGGTTCCGGCGACGCCCGTCATGGTCCAAGCCAAGCCCACGATCGGCGCGATGCCAGAATCGAAGCCCCGCATGAACTCGGTGATGTCTTCAATCAAGCTCTCCTGTTGCGTCAGCGTGCCGGGCATCTGAGTCACAAAGAACGAGCAAAAGTGGTTGATAGAGAAATGCGCACTTGCAGCGGCCGGCGGCTCAAAACCCGAGTGGGTCAGCCCCGCACCGCTAGCCACAATGAGTCGCTCACCGGGCACAGGGAACGCCGAGGTCAGGCGCACCAAGGACTCGCGATCGAACACGCTGCGCACGGCGGCGGTCTCCAACGGGTGTGTGCCGCTGGCCGTGACGAACGTCTCCGTCATGCGGTTGTTGCTACCCTCAGGGTTCGAGTGACAATGGACGCACGCACGCCCACCAACCGAAGTCTCGGTGTGATAGGCCTTCAGGCCGCGCGCCGCGCCGGATCCCGACAAGGTATCGAACAGATCACCTAGGTCGCCGGGCACGATGCGCGCCTTGGATTGCAGCGGGTTGGGCTCATGGTGGATCTCGTTGATGTACGCCGTGAACTCGTTCATGTGCGTGTTCGTCAATCCATTGCCCGGATCAGCTCCCGGCTCTGGGATCATCTTGAGCAAGTTGACGAACGCACTGTTGAAGTTCTGGAACGCGTCCTTGTCGGCGCGCCAGTGATAGGGTGCGTTGGTGAACATGATCTGCCCCGGACCTTCGACGGTCGAGTTCACCAGACCACGCAACGTCTGTGTGACCAGTTCGCCCTTGAACTCTTCGAACTCCACGACTTCCGGCGGCACCGAGTCGAGCAGCCACGGGTGGATTGCGATCGGACCGCTTGGACCATCCGGTGATCCCAGGTCCCAAGCAATCGCGTCCGTACCACCCCAGATGTGGCAGGAGCTGCACGACACCGTGCCGTTGCCGGAGAACTCAGCCGAGAACAAGAACTCCCGTCCCGTGCGGATGACGTCTTCCGTCGGGTCGTGTTGCAGTTGGAAACGCGCAACTTCAGTCATCGTGACAGGACTAATCACCGCCACGGAGTTGTCGAGCGCACCAGTGACGAACAACAGTCCGGTCTGACCGGCAGCCGAAGGATCGGCGAGGTCGCCATCCCAGGTGATGCCGCAGGTTCCTGCGATCGAGTATCCAGCTTCGCCGCTCGAACCCACGGTGCCCGGCGTCGGGTTGAACGGCGTCAACCCCATGCGCTGGATCGTGTAGCCGCCCGGAACGGCTGCGTTCGGGGTTAGGAACGCCACGACATCGGAACTCAGCGTGGTGAGCACAATCTGCTCGACGCCCCCAGGCCCCTCGATGAGGATTACGCCAGCGGGTTGCGCCAACGCGTCGGACTTCATCACTTCCACCAACCCAGCCGCCGTGTAGTCGCGGTTCAGGTTGATGCTCGGGAACGCCGGCATCGTGGCGTCCCATTCGGCGCGGGTCGCTGGCGCAACTCCGGGAGCTAGATCCACGACCCAGAGAAAGCTCTGCACGAAGCCGGTTTGCAGCAGGGCGACGTTTGCTTCCCCA
>CBESZZ010000388.1:0-4572 GCA_965534055.1 uncultured bacterium
TTACGACGAGGCCATCGCGGCCCGCTCTGGCGGTGCGGCCGACGCGGTGCATGTAGTTGTCGGCGTCTTGCGGCAGATGCACATTGATCACGCGCTCGACGTGATCGATGTCCAGCCCGCGACCACCAAGATCGGTGGTCAACAGAATGGATACGTCGCCCTCGCGAAACTTCGCGAGGTTCGCTCGGCGTTCTTTGCGATCCATTTCGCCCATGTAGCGAACGAAGGCGATGCCTTCCTCGCCGAGCCATGTAGCGACCGTGTCGCACTGCGCGCGGGTGTTTGCGAACAACAGCGTGCCAACACTTGTTCCGCCCTTCAGCACTCTGCGCAGGATCTCCAAGCGCTTGCCATCGTGGACCGCGCGGTTGTCGGTTCGCAACGTCGGCACGAACATGTTGCTGCCCGCCGTCTCGATGTAGACCGGTTCGTCGGCGAACACCTCTTTGACCACTTCCGCAAGCGAGTCCTTCATCGTGGCGGAGAACATCGCTAGCTGCACGCCAACCCGGCAGTCGCGCACCAGGCCGTGCGCGAACGGAAGGAAGCCTGGGTCGAGCAACTGGTCTGCTTCATCGAACACCAGCATGCGCACGTCATCGAGCCTCACTTTGCGACGCTCGATGAGCTGCTGCAGGCGGCCGGGAGTCGCAACCAGGATCTCGAACTTGCCAGCAACGTTCTGAGCCGCAACGTTCGCCGCGGAACCACCGAGCGCCATGCGCACACGCAATCGCGTTGCGTGCGTCAGAGTCTTGAACACGCGGCAAACCTGCTCACCCAGCTCGCGGCCAGGAACCAGCACGATGCCACGCGGCCGACCGGCGCCTTCCACCATCGACTCCGATGACTCGAGCTCTTTGAGCTGATGCAGCATCGGCAGCGCATACGCGAGGGTCTTGCCGCTTCCGGTTTCCGCAACGGCCACCAGAGATCGACCCTTCAACAGCTCCGGAATGGCTTGCTCTTGGACATCCGTCGGATTCTCCAGCTCCAATTCGGCAAGACTGGCGCGGATGCCTGGGAGAAGGGAAAACTCAGAGAAGGACGACAAGGCGGCTCGGGGTAAAGAAAGGCGAAGCCTGCGGAGCGTAGACGACCGACTGCCGATTCTGGAGACTGATAGGAAAACCACGGCAAGCCTGGCCAATTCTCCAGCTCCACCGAGGGCAGACCACCCAGGGGACCGTGGAGTTCTGCAGGAACCGAACCGTCGCCACCACCGCACACTCTTCGCCAGCGATTCGACCGGGATCGCCTCCGAGCAACCACAGAGTGCACGGCACCTGAATTCGTGATTCCATGAAAGCACTCCCCAGGCTCACCGCCCTGATTGCGCTCTCCGCACTCGCCTCCCCGTCGCTCGCCCAGGGCCCAAGCCAATCCGAGTGGTGGGCCGCGAAAATCGGCACCTACCTGGAGGCTCACCACGCCCACCGCGAGTTCCACGGCACAGCCCTGGTCGCTGAACACGGCGAGATCGTCTACCAGGGCACGTTCGGCATCGCCAACGCGGACTGGGGCATCAAGAACCGCCTCGACACCAAGTTCCAGTTGGCGTCGATCACCAAGCAGTTCACGGCGATGCTCACGCTCCTGCTCGTCAAGGACGGCAAGATCGAGCTCGATGCGCCGATCGTTCGATACCTCCCCGGCTACACGCCGGACTACGGCGACAAGGTGACGATTCATCACCTGCTGAACCACACGTCGGGCATTCCGAGCTACACAGATCGGCCGGGGTTCATGCGACGTGATGGCAAACATCACCTACCGGTCACAGAGTTCGTCGCCGAGTACTGCAGCGATCCGCTGGAGTTCGAGCCAGGCGAACGGTTTCACTACAACAACTCCGGCTACTACCTGCTCGGAGCAATCATCGAGGCCGTCACCGGGAAGACCTACCGCGCCGCATTGCGCGAGCACATCTTGGATCCGCTGGAGATGCACGACACCGGCGTGGATGATCAGTACAGGGTGCTGCCGAACCGAGCGACCGGCTACGACGAGCTGCTTGGTGAGCGCCACATCTCGCTGTGGTTCGAGATGAGCGGCGCGTATTCAGCTGGCGCGATGTACTCCACCGCGAGCGATCTATGGAAGTGGGACCAAGCGCTGAGCTCGCAACGCCTGCTAAACGGAGAGCTAGAGAAGCGCATGTATACGGCCGGGGCGGGTGACTACGGCTACGGATGGTTCATTGGGAGGCGCGAGTCCGACGAGCCGAAGGTCTGGCACACCGGCGGCATGCCCGGTGTTTCAACAATGATCTCTCGGGTGTCTAAGCGCGGCCGTTGCATCATCTTGCTTTGCAACTCCAGCGGTGCCGAGATCAACCAAGCGACCATGGGGATCGAGGAGATTCTCGATGGCAGCACACCGCGGGCACCGACTCCTCGACCAGAGCGAGCACTGGCTCGGACGATTCTCGACCTCGGTGTTGGGGCGGGCCTCGAACGGTTCGCGGAGCTTCCGCAACGGGTTCGCGCAGACGAGATTGAGCCCGCCATCAACGGCATGGGCTACATGCTCCTCGGGCGACAACG
Source organism: uncultured bacterium (assembly GCA_965534055.1). Taxonomy (GTDB): domain Bacteria; phylum Planctomycetota; class UBA1135; order UBA1135; family UBA2386; genus CBESZZ01. The sequence goes on from CBESZZ010000388.1 coordinate 2,547, forward strand.
GCCGAATGACGCGTTGCTGCTCTTCGAATTCAACACACGAGCGTTCCCCGATACCGCCAACACCTGGGACAGCCTGGGCGAAGCCCACAAGCAGGTCGGGAACAGCGCGCTCGCCATCGAGAGCTACCGCAAGGCTCTCGAACTCGATCCGGATAGCAGCACAGCTCCGGGCATGCTCGAAGAGCTTGAGCAAGCCAAGACCCCGCAATCGCCGCCCGACCCGGCAAAGGAAGCGAGTTCGATGGCGAGCTTCACGCGCATGATGCCCGGCCATTGGCAGGTCACCTTCGAGAGCGGCACGAGCATGTTCGAAACTTGGACCTGGGGGCCGGGCAATCACTCCGCGCGCGCTGAGATCCATGGCAGCGATGCTGGCGACGGCCCATGGCGCGGCCTGCAAACCTTCTACTGGCACCCAGGTCACAAGGAAGTCCGCTCACTCGGGCTCTCGCCTTACAGCCGCGGGGTGAGCGAAGGCACGATGCGCTTCGACGGCGAAACCGCCGAGGGCACGTACGACCTCAATCAGATCGGCATCCAACGCAAGATGGGTGTGCGTTGGAAGTTCAACGGCGCCGACAAGTTCCGCGACACGATGCTAGAAGACCGCGGGGACGGCTTCTCCACGCTCAACGAACTGGACTATGTTCGCACGGAGAATCCCGCGGAGAGACGATCGGACCCGGCGGACGAGGAACCAAAACCCTCGAAGCATCTCGCGGCGCTGGAAGCGCTTGCGGGCCATACCTGGAAGCCGAAGAACGCTCTGGGCTCTGCGGACGGCATGCAAATCCAAACGCACTGCGAGTGGGTTCCGCACGTTGACTACGTCTACGCGCGGACAATGACTCTTGGCGAGAAAGGTGAGTCGACGCACCTCTTCGACACCTACGTGTTTCATCACACCGGCTTGGACCAGTTGCGCTGCCTCGCGCTATCTCACAATGGCGCAGTCTACGAGGGTGAAGTGAACGTGTTGGACGACGGTGGATTAGAGATCAAGCTGGATGGATTTGCCGGTGATCGAGTCACACCGCTCGTCTTGCGTCTTGATGCGGCAGCGGATTCGGAAACCGAAACCCAGCATTTGCGCGCCTGGTCGCTTGACGGATCTGAGCGCACCCTGCTTTTGGACGCACAGCACGTCAGGGTCTAGCCGCACGGTCACTTTGCCTCACTCAGGATCCAGGAAACGGTGAGCCGGCAGGGGTGAACCTCCCCCCCCTAGATGTCGCGAGACAACATGGCGCCGCATCGCAAACCGCCATGCGCTAACGTCCCATGCGATGAAACGCTTCCACTCCGTGGTGTTCCTGATCGCTCTTGCCTCATCCGCAACCGCTCAGGGCAAGAACCTTCTGTTCTACGGCAACAGCTACTCGCAGGGGAACGGCGGCCTGCCGCAGCTCGTGCAACAGATTGCCACCGAAGCCGGGCATCCGAACCCGACGGTGGTCTCACGACTGTTCGGTGGTCGGAACCTGCTGTTCCACGCAACCGACGCGGGGCAAGTCGCGACGATCTCTACGGCACTCCCATCCGGCCAAAGCTGGGACCATGTCGTCATGCAAGGGCAGTCCACGGAAGCGACCGCGAACCTGGGCAACCCAGCGCAGTTCCGCACCAGCGCGGTGGCGATCACCACCAACGTGCGCAACCACAGCCCCGCAGCACGCGCGGTCTTGTTCCAAACGTGGGCCCGCGGCATCGGTCACAGCGTCTACCCCCGCACGTTCAATGATCCGCGCGAGATGCACGATCAGATCCGCAGCGGCTATCAACTTGCGGCCAGTGACATTGACGCAGCATTTGGACCGGGCACTGCAGCCAACGCAGCCGTTGGCGACAGCGCTGCCTGGCTCGAGTGGGATCCCACGAACTACCTCTCGGACCTGTCACATCCTGGACCACAGCTGTCGCTTTTGGCGGGCATGTGCGTCTTCACTTCGATTTATGGACAGTCGGCCTGCTCGATCGAACCAGACTTCAACCAGATGAGTCCACTGGCGGGATGGCTCACTTCCCG
>CBESZZ010000389.1:0-4570 GCA_965534055.1 uncultured bacterium
CGACGGCGTTCGCTTGTCACGCGGCTACTCCCGTGGCTACCTGGGCGCAAAAACCTGGACTGCGAGCAATGGCACCACCAACCCGACCTTCCAGTACTGGCTCGGCGTCGACGCCGAAGATGCACCAACGATCACGGTGCTGAATGCCGTGGGCTTCTAACTCTGGACCACCGACGGGGAAAAGACCGCCGGATTGCATACGGCGACTTGGCAAGCTAGAGGCAGGCGTCAGTCGCGAGGTCAGACCATGCGCGCCGGCGACTACGCGGTGCGTATCACGTTCGGGGATTCGGAAACCATTTTCCCCTTCAAGGTGCATAGCGGGCAGCAAGCATCCGCACTGGGGATCGGCGCCGAAGAGCTCGAAGCCAGCCACGACGAAGGGTCTGAAGAAGACGGTGAAGGCGCCGCGGACAGCGGTTTCTAGCGGGAGGAGTCCGGCGTTCGTCCCGTGCCTCGAGCACGACGGACACAACGGACCTCGGACTCACCCACTAATCGTGCTCAAGCAGCAGGCTCTGCAGGATCCCTAGATAGTGGATCCTGAGCAGCGCATCGGCCTTGGCCTCGCCGCCTGCGAGTTCAGGGTCGAGTTCCATGTCGACGGGCGAAAGCCCGTGCTGATGGAAGAGCGCAAGCCGCGCTCCGTTGAGGCCCGAAGACCACGCAGACTTGTGAGCCACCGGCATGCAGAAGAACCACGTTTCACCGTTTGGGATCTTCCGTAGCGATGCCAAATCCCGGCCAATCAGGCTGGCCCGACTCGAGAACAGGCGCTCCAGCTCCGGCACCGCGTGCCGTCGCCATTCGTCCTGGTTGTCCGCGTCCACGTAGGTGGCTGGATACAGCCGGTCTCGCACGGCTTCATCGTCGCTTTGGAGCAGATCGGGAATCTGCTGCAGAGTCTGGACGAAAAAGTCCTGCAGCCCGCCAAACCAAAAGTTGCCTTCGTCATCGACGGCACACCATGGTGACTTGTCGTCCATCAGGCCCTGGTCTGCTCGAGACTGGTGAGAAGATGGTGCGCCTGGAGTTTCTGCGCATACACCTCGGCCTGCTCGCGGGCGCCACTCCAGACGATGGACCGCCCCTTCTGGTGCACCTCGAGCATCAAGCGCTTGGCCTTGTCGAGTGAGTATCCAAACACCTGGCAGAACACCTTGGTGACGTAGTCCATCAGAGACACGGGATCATCGTGGACGATCACGTTCCACGGCATTGACGTGTGGGTCTTTGTCGAGGTCTCGGTTTCGGTGGCTTCCTCGGTCGATGCGACTTGGTTGCAAATAGTTCGATCGAGCAGATGCGGCGCCATCGCGGGGATGATAGCCGGCCGAGTGGCGATGCGCAGCGCGCGTTCGGGAAGATCGCACGGATCCGACGACCGCGGCGGCTGTTTCGACGCGGGAAACGCAGAAGATTCTGCATCCGCCGGTTGTCCGGAGGCATGAAGCCTTCACGCTCTCGCCCGTGACATCGAGCCTCCCTCCAAAATCCGACAACACCGAGCCGCCGAAACCTGCGCAGCACGGCGGCCCTGGCAAGACGCTCCGCGTCCTGGCGGTACCCATCGTGATTTCGTTCACGACGCGGTTCCTGTTCTCGTTTGTCGACCTGGCGTTCGCCGCCGCGTACCTGGACAAGGCCTCGGTGGCGGCCATTGGCTACTTCATTCCGTTCCAGGCGGTCTACATCGCCATCTGGGTCGGCCTGTCCGGGGGGCTCACCGCCACTCTCGCCGGCTCGTTCGGCACCAACGACGAACCCCGCATTCGAACGCTCAAGCAAGCGGCCCTGCGCATCCTGCTGGTGCTCATCCCAACGCTCATGACGCTCGGCATCGGACTTTGGTTCTTGGTGCCCAGCTTTGGCCTCGACGAGGCCCTCACCGATCGCTTCCAGCTCTATGGAACCACGGTTTGGATCGGGATGGCAATCACCGGGTTCTGGGCGATCATCCCCGATTCCATCATCAAGGCGCACCAGGACACGCGCAGCACCATGGTGGCCGGGCTGATCGCATCGTTCACCAACCTGGGACTCAACACGTTGTTCCTGCTGGTATTCGGTTGGGGCCTCTTCGGCATTGCCCTTGCCACGATTTGCTCGCGACTCACCAGCTTGAGCTACGCCTGGTGGCGGGCGAAGACCCTAGAGCGGGCTCGTCATGACCAAGCCGCAGACGCGCCGCAAAGAACCGTCATTGACCCTGCACCGGCCCCAAACCGCACCGGTCCAACCGCAGCGATTCTCGCTCTGTCGTTGCCCGGAGGCTTGGTGTTCGGCTTGGCTGCGGGTGAGGGCGCCGTCATCAACGCGCTCTTGAATGAGCTGCCCGATTCGACGACGGCAATCGCCGCTTGGGGTGTGTTTTGGCAACTGTTCAGCTTGTCAGTGATGCCAGCGGCCGGCACCTCGGTCGCGGTGGTGCCTTTCGCAGCCAAGCTCATTCCGCGAGGTGAGATCGAGCGGGTGCGACGGGAGGTGTTCACGATGATCGGATGGATCGCCCTCGTGTCTCTAGCCATCACGGTCTTGGCGGGATTCGTCTTCCCTGAATCCATCGCTTCGTTCTTCGTCCGGGAGCGCGCCGCAGATGGGACACGCCTCCCACCAAGTCCAGAGACGATCGAACTGCTCCGCATGCTGCCCCTCGTAGCCGTCGCAACGGTGCCGTTCTATCTTGTGCGGCCGCTGTTCGAGGCGGCACAGCGTCCGCGCTTGGGAATCCGCGTTGCGTGGGTTCGCTACCTTGTGTTCAGCATTCCACTGCTGCTCGTGACGCCAGCCCTTTCCAGCTGGCTAGGCATCGGCGCGCTTCAAGGTCTGCCGCTCGCGCTAGCGATTGCGGCCGCAGGATCCTCGTTCCTCGCCTGCATCATGGCGTTGCGGATGCTGCGCGAACTGCAGCCGGGGCCATGAGCCACGCGGCTCAGCGAGGCTTGTCGCGGATCTTGATCAACGCTGGAGTCGAACCCTGGTCAGGCGCACCGACCTGCTCCCCATCCTTGTGATGCAGCCAGGATTCCTGGTCGTGGTTCTGCAACCGTGACCCGAGGGTCTGCAGGTTGGGTGCCAAGCCACTGCTGTGGACCCAAATCACGAAGCCGGGCTCGGACACCAGCTCTTTCATCAGGATCTGCGAGCCAGACTTCGTCTCCGTGAGATTCCCGGGGAAGGGCTCCCAAGAGAGTCGCTGTCTCGAGGTCACCAAACCCGTCGTCACCGCCGAACTCCCCTCAACAAAGATCGCTTTGAACTCGAGGAAGCGCTGCAGGTGATGGAGGTCCGTGCTCTGGGCATCCGAACCGCCGGTGCGGATGGTCAACGTGCGCTGCACCTGGCCATCGCGACGTCCACCGGCAAAGGTCAGCTCGCGGAGGGGTTCGAACACACCGTCAAACGCGACGCGAGACAACCGCGTGCGCAGCGGGCCCAAATCCAGTCCGCTGTCTTCGAGCGCGCTCTCCACGACGAGGACGCACTGCGCGAGGCGTCCGATCTGCTCCATCTCGTGGTCCACCGGGCGGCGGGTGCCAGCACCACCAGTCTCCGGTCGAATCACCGCCAGCACACTATGCGCTTGGCTCGCTAGTTCGAACTGGTCGAGCTGACCAACCAAAACCAGACGCTGCCGTTCGCGCGATGCGGGCTCGACAGCAGGCTCCATGACCAACACGTCGTCCACGAGACTTTGAGCACCGCGCACAAACGGCCCTGGCTCGAATCCGGTGTTCGTCAAAGCCGCGATCGTGACCGGCGTGGCCTTGGCCGAACCATCCTCTGAGGACAGCTTCGCATAGGGTAGAACCCCTAGGCCTTGCCCATCGCCGCCAAACGCGCCGTTGCGACCTAGAACGTAGCCAGCAACACCAAACGTCAGCAACGAAAGCACCACCGCCGCCGCGCTCGCCACACGACTGTTCAGGAAGCGACCGAACGCAAAACTCTTCACCGGCGAACAGTCGCCCACGTTGTCGAGTCCTAGATGCTGGCCAGCGCGCAACGCAGCCCGCACGCGGTCGGCGAGATCGGGCGCGACAACCTGCATTGGTGCATGGCGAATCGCGCTTCCAAGTTCGTCCAACGCATCAATCTCTGCACGACACGCGACGCAGTCGAGGAGATGCGCTCCCACGGCGGCATTCCATTCTTCGTCCAGACGATCGTCGTGGAACAGCGACGACATGCGCAGCACGCGGTCGCAGGACAATGGCGAAGCATCCACGGGCGAAGCATCCACAGACCGAGTGCTTCCGGCTCCCGAGTTTGGTTCTGAAGTGGGGTTCATGCGTGCAGGTATCCCGAAAGCAGGCCGCGCAGCTTTTGACGAGCGCGGTGCAGTCGGCTTGAAACGGTTTTGACGGAGGTGTCCAAGACGTCCGCGATGTCTTCGTAACTTAGGCCTTCGATCTCTCGAAGGACGAACACGCTGCGAAACGGTTCAGCAAGCCGATCCAGCGCGCCATCGATCTGGCTCTGAAGTTCGCGATTCTCCAAGCTCCGGAGTGGGGTTCCCGGAGGCGTGCCTTGACGCTTCACCCGCTCTGTTTCGCGAAGCCCGGACACC
>CBESZZ010000390.1:0-4568 GCA_965534055.1 uncultured bacterium
GAGGAGACCCTGCCGGCCACCAGCACCGGGGATGCACCGTGGTATGTGATCCCCGCCGACCGCAAGTGGTACCGGAACCTGGTGATCTCCTCGATCATGGTTGAGCTGCTGGAATCACTGAACATCCAGCGTCCGGAGCCCGAGGGGTTCGACCCGGAAATCCAGGTCCCCTAGGCGCTACCGAGTCGGCGCCATCGAGCGTCGAGGCCCCGTGTGGGGAGCCTTTCGCCGGGCAACTGCTCCGTCTGCTTCGCCGAATCCAGCAATTCGGCTGGGTTCTCGGGTTTCGTCAGGCCAGCGGGACCCGCGAATTCTGCAGCGACGGTCTCTAGGGCGCGCACGCCTCCCCCGAGACGGACGGACCGTTCGGGCCGCCATGCCGTAGACTGCGCCCGGCCCCGTCCCGTGCGGAGGCCGCTAACGCTACGCATCCTCGAGTATTGACCGGCATGAACGTCCAAACGATTCAACCCACCCCGAACCCCAACGCCTTCAAGTTCCTCGTCGACCGGCCGCTGCTGCCGGGCTCGAGCCACGACGTCCCCAACGTCGAAGCGGCGAAGGGCAACGCCCTGGCCGAATCGCTGTTTGCGAGTGAAGGCGTGGAGACCGTGTTCTTCTGCGAAAACTTCGTGACGGCATCGATGACCGGCGACGCAGACTGGCGAGCGGTTGCTGAGAAGGTCACGCGCGCGTTGGAGAGCGCCACGCTGGACGCGGAATTGGACGTGCTGGGCGACCCGCTCGGCAGCTCAGAAACCAAGGCCGCAGCCAAGCCGGCCGCAGAGCCCGTGCTGACCGGGGACGCGGATCCGGAGATGATGGCAAAGATCAACGCGCTCTTGGATGACCGTGTGCGGCCCGCGCTCGCCGGCGATGGCGGCGGGCTCGAAGTGCTCGGCATGGAAGGCAAGACGGTTCTGATTCGCTACCAGGGCGCCTGCGGATCTTGCCCAACGTCGCTGCAAGGCACGCTGTTCTCGATCCAGAACCTGCTGCAGGCTGAGGTCGATTCAGAGCTGCTGGTCACGACGGGCTAGTCGCCTGTTGGGCGCGCGCTTTGAAGCGAGCGCGGGGCGCCGGTGGGCGCGAATCTCGGGGCCAGCCTCTAGAGCAGCTTCTCAGTCGAGAGCTGTGCGAGCGCGATCCAAGGAGATGAATGGTGCCGGAGGGGGGACTTGAACCCCCACGCCCGTGAAGGCGACGGATTTTGAATCCGAACCCGGGCGGTATCCGCTCGGTCGAATCGGTTTCCAGCCCGCATGGTTGTCCCGAAAGCACTTTTTCGAGAGTAGGGACTGCACACCGAAAACGGGCTCCAATCGGGAGCTTTGTAGCACCGGTTGTAGCAGCGTCTGCACCCGTGATGGCCAGGAGAGTCGAGCTCCCCGTCCACCGTCGGCACGGGAACGTGGGGAAGCATGGCTGGTGAAAAAGCCCCGTGGATGCCGTTCTACGGCTTCGACTTCTTCCAGTGCCTCTTCGTCCGTCGCATGGGGCGCGAGACGCGCATGGTCTATCTGGAGTTGCTGTGGCTCGCTTTGGAACGAGGGTGGCATTCCCGCTGACCTCGACGAGATCGCAAACGTGCTGGACATGAGTCCCGCGCAGTTCGAATCGCATTGGTCCAAGATTGCTCCCGCGTGGGAGCCCAAGGACGATGCCGCGAACCTGCTCGTGAATCGCCGCAGCATGATCGAGCGAGAGAAGAAGCATGCGCTGGTCCAGAAGCGCCGCGAGTCTGGGAGCAAAGGTGGCAGGAAGAGTGCGCAAGCAAAGGCCGAGCAAACCGGAAGCAATTGTTCAAGCTCTAGCTCAACACAGCCACAGTCACAGCCACAGAAGAGGTTAGCTCAGTCAGGTCACCCCTTTTCTCTCTCGTCTCAGAACCGAGTACCCAAACCATCCGTACCACGACCAGGCCCCGAGCCTGACCCGGTGGAAGACTGGATCGGGGAGCCGGACCCGCCCGCTTCTCGGGATCCTGCGCCGGTGATCGCCGACTTGGCCTGCCGGAGGTCGATGGCTCATGGATGAGGCCTTCATCGCCCCTCACGCCGAGCTCGCAGAGCGACTGCGCATCGCTGGCGTCTATCCCGGATGTCCGGAGCGTCAGGACGCGCTAGCGGCACGGCTCCACGCTGACGGCCTGGACGCCGACGGATTGCGTCTGCTGGTCGAATACGCGGTGGCTGGATCCGACGGCGACGACAACGCCGCGGCTCGACGTCTCGTGGCCAGATTGAACCACGTGGATCAATGGCGCGGCACGGTGACCGACTTGCGTGCGCGACGGGCGCTCTACCGGGAAGCGCGCGGCGAGCTCACGGACCGGACGGACAGGGACGCCGAAGACGCGGAGCGAGAACGGCGCGCACCACATCGCCATGCTCGGCGCTACGGCGGCGCGGCCTGCGCGGTGTCGACCAGGTCTTGGGCGAGTTTGATGCTTTCGCCGTCGAACGTATCAACCGACTGGCCCGCCTTGATCGCGCCAACGCACTCGCGGAGGTCCGCGGGGTCGACGGTGTCACCGCCGTCGAGTTTGTCGAGCTGCTTGGCTAAGAGGGCGAGGGAGCGCACGACTTAGTTAGTAGCGTTTTGGATTCTACCCAATCATGAAGTTCGCTCAAGTTCTGGGCGAGGTCGACCCCTTGCCGCGCGAGCCGCTGGGTGTAGCCCTTTCGAGTATTCCCAAATCCGTCTAGCGACCGAAAATGAGCAAGCACCACCGCTTGCCAGATGATTGCACAGGAATCGATAGACAGCAGACCATTCTCCAAGATTTTCCTGCGTCGGTCCATTTCGTGGGCCACTCTCCGAACTTTCACGAATCTCCAATAGCAAGTAGCCAGAAGGAAGACACACAAGGCCCCCCAAACAACTGGTTGGAACCAGTATTTGCATTCCGTGAGGAGCACTGCAGCCCTATATCCCGACGCTGCGGCGCCAAATCCAAGCAGCGCAAGGAACGTCCAGCTAACTCGTTGCAAGATCAAGAGCACCTGTTGCAAATAGCCACCGGCGTGATAAACGCCTTTGACTTGCGGCACTGCTGTATCTGACTCTTGCGGGGCTTCCAATTGCCCCGCCAAGTACTTCGCGTCCCACCACGGATATTCGCCGCGCACCTCACTCCTGGGTGTGTAATGGTTAGGCAACTCACGCTTTAGTTCACTCTTCACCTTCCTCCACCACCGATACCCCCTCTCGCCGCTAGTCTTAGTGCGGCCACCAGGCGATTCGGATTTTGATTCAAGATCCCCCTCCGGGTTGGATCTGTTACCCTCTTCCTTGGGAGCGTTGTAGCAGTGGCTGAAACAAGTTGGCTGAACGCAACGCCAGGCTCGCAACGCCTCTTCCCAGCTGATATTTGCCATCCATGGCTGCCACGTCAGAAACTCTCCAGGGGAGAGACCCGTTCTCAGGTTGTCCGGAATCTTTGTGTCGGTAGTTTGCCTTGTGCGAGAGATGTGAAGTTCGAAACCGAAGATGCGATTGGCCGTTGCAAATTTGTGCAGCACGATCCGCGCTGATGCTGCGACAATGTATGTACCCGGGATGGCTACAAGAGAGACGAGAGGCGCATAGGTCACACCTGCGAAGGCGGCTCCAAGGAGTGCAGCGCAGAACATTAGGCCGTTGAAGTATGCGTTAGTAGCGCACGACTTCACGCTCAGAGCTTCCTCTCGGCGCTCGCTGCCACTAGTGGTGGTGGGTATATTCATTCTTTGGTTTTGCAATTGCACCTCAAGTCGTTAGCGCCTCACCGGATACGCGTCGAACATTCGTAGTTGTTCACATAGCCAATGGCCGGAAGTGCTAGGAAATGAATGGAATCACGGCATATGCTCATTCGACCCCTGGTTTGGAGTAGGCTCTAACTGCAGTTCATCGGCGAAACGCCAGGATGGAACCAGAAACGCACTACTTCACTAGATCGCGGGATCAGCGGCAAGAGTGTGCGCCGGGCTCAAGGCCGGCTAGGCGAGCTGCCTCTGCGGGTAATCCCCCATATGGACACCATCCCAACAAGACCTAGGCATAGCATCTTGACAGTAAAACTCAACTTCAACTCTCCTAGACATTTGCAAGAAGACGACGCTGGAACTAGACCCGCAGCATTGACTGCGAGCATACCCATTGACAACGTCGCAGACAGCCCCAACGATAGAGTAGTGCGGTTAACCGCGAGCAGAATCAGCCCAACAAACGTTTCGGCCAGAATTGCAGTCCATGTAAGCATCCCGATTTGATCGATCTGCACATTCGGCTGAGCCAAGGAATAGATCTTTAGCCCAACCACGGACAGCCAAAACACAGCCACAACTATTGCGATCGCCTTCACGAATCTCTTACCGTTATCTCGATTCGCTCACAGCTTTGGACGGGTATTATTTGCTCCACAACTCTGCCAGTTCGTCGAAACTCAACAGAGACATGAGATTGAGGGCCAACCAACCAAAATGTATTTTCCATTCCTGAATTGGTCATAAACGTGCGATGTACCCGGCCCTTGCTATCCCGTATGGTAATGTCTACCTCCGAATCTTCGACACCTCTTTCGC
>CBESZZ010000391.1:0-4558 GCA_965534055.1 uncultured bacterium
GTCACGGTGTCTCGCCATGTTCCCTCGCTCGAGCGTGAGCCAGGGGAACTTCCGGATTCACAAGAGATTCGAGATGCACTGAACGCCAGTGGAATGATCCAGTCCGATGCGCCGGAGATCCGCAAGCTGGCCATGGAGATTGTTGAGGGCGAAGGCGAACCTTGGCAACAGGCTCGCATGATCGAGGCTTGGGTGTTCAAGAACGTGGAGGACAAGAACATGACCGTGGCCCACGGATCCGCGTTGGAGGTGTTCGAAAACCGCAAAGGGGACTGCAGTGAACACGCCGTGCTGTGCGCCGCGCTCTGCCGTGCCAGGGGCGTGCCTGCCCGCGTCGTGATGGGGTTGCTTTACATTGGCGGGGTTTGGGCCGGCCATGCGTGGAACGAGGTCTGGGTCGACGAGAGTTGGTATCCCTTGGATGCGACTCTGGGACTCGGATCCGCGGACCCGTTGCGTCTGGCGATGAGTTCCATGACCATGCAGGACGACAAGGCCATGGAGGAGATGCTTCGACTCTCGCAGTTGCTCGGCTCGATGCAGGTGCGCGTGGACGAAGTCGTCCATGCAGGGCATCGCATCAACGTGCAGGCTGAGGACGCCGTGACTACCAAGAGGCAGGTGTATTCCAACCGCCTATGGGGGTTCACGTTCACCGCACCCGAAGGCTTTGAGTTCGAGCCCGAAGTCCCGAGTCAATCGCTCGGATTTGAGCTCTTGGAAGTCGAGGGCCAGAACGATGACGGCAAACGCTGCGAGTTCAGTGTTTCGGCATTGGATCGGACGGCGGACTTCACCTGGAAGCAGTTGAACGAGCAAATCGGCAGCTTCAAATCGGTGATTGAGAGGAAAGTTGATGGTCGAGACGCGCGAGTCTTCGACCGCGGTTCCGACTCCAACCAGAATCGCGAGGCATACGTGGTCGCAGGGGACATGATTTTCGTGTTGAAGCTAGATCGAGTCACCGGTGCGGCGGATCGGAGGATGTTCGACGAAGTGCTCGGCAGCGTGGATTTTGATTTTGCGAGGTAGCGACTCGCTCGCCGTTGACGCTGCCTACACTTCCCATGATTGAGATCCGCAACCTCTGCAAGAGCTACTCGCTCCGACCGGCGGTTCACAACTTGTGCCTCCGCGTCGAGCCCGGCGAGATCTATGGATTTCTCGGGCCCAACGGCGCCGGCAAAACCACCACGCTGCGCGTCCTTGCCGGGTTGCTAAAGCCGGACGACGGCGATGTCTCCGTCGGGGGATTCAAGGTTCCCGATGAGCTTCGCGAAGCGCGCCGGGTCGTGGCGTTTGTTTCCGACACGCCGCCGCTCTACGACTATCTCACGGGTCGCGAGTACGTGGATTTCGTTGCGTCGCTCTACGGCGTGCATGCAGCGGATCGTGATGCGCGACGTGAGCACTTTCTCGCCGCCTTCGGATTGGCGGATCGCGCTGGGGAGCTCTGCAAGGGCTACTCCCACGGGATGCGCAAGAAGATCCACTTGGCGGCGATGTTGGTTACATCGCCTAAGGTTCTGTTGCTCGATGAACCGACCAACGGGCTGGACCCGAGCAGTGCGCGCTTGTTCAAGGACGCGATGATCGAGATTCGGAAGGCGGGCGTCGCCGTCATGCTGAGCACGCACCTATTGGACACCGCAGCGGAGCTTTGCGACCGCATCGGGATTCTTAGCGATGGGAAGCTTGCTGCCGAAGGCACGCTGGATGAGCTGTTGGCGGCCCACGGCGACGCGAGCTTGGAAGCCGTCTTCCTGCGTTGGACGGGTCAGCCAGATGGGGGTACGTCGACCGAATCCGCATCCGGGGTAACCGAAGACCGCAGTCTCCCTCGCCCCGCGGCTCGCGACGATCAAGATTTGCCGCCGACCGAACATGTCGATCATGCTGATCGGGGCTGACCTTCGCGTCCTGCGCCACCTGGCTGCCATTGGGTTGCGGGGGCCGTGGATCGTAACTATCGCGATGATGGTGCTCTTCGCCGGCGCGCTGATTTTGCTCGTCGGGGAAGTCCTCGACGGTCAACCGGCCCTGGCCGACGCTCTTGCAGATGAAGGTTCACCGGGCGTGTTGGTCGCGGTTGCTGCGATGGTTCTCGCTGTGGCTCCAGCAATTTGCGCGGTCTGGTCTGGTCGTGCGACCAGCTTCGCACTCTTTACGGCTCCCGAACTCGAACTGTTGCTCACCGCGCCGATCAGCGCTGCGCGCATGCTCGCGCGGCAAGTGGTGGTGCAGGCCGTATTGTGGACCGTGCTGTGCAGCGTGGTCGTCTTGCCTTGCTTCATCTACTTGGTCCTGCGGCTTGAGCTTCCGTCAGCGTTGATCGTGCTGGTTCCGTTCGTGTCCCTTGGGCTGGCGGCAGCGGTGCTCGGCATCCGGTTCTTGATCTCGGTGCTTTTTGCTCGGTTCCTGCAGGGCCGAAAGATGCGGCAGATCCTTCGTTGGGGGCAGGGAATCGTTGGCGTCGCCATCGTCGCCTGGCTCGTTCACACCTATCTGCAGCGTGACCGTGGTGTCGAAATCACGGCTGTGCAGGTCGCGCAGTTTAAGATGCCTTGGCCGTTCCTACCGCTTGCCGAGTGGACCGTGAACCTCGCTGGTCGACCGGTTGCCTCGGCATCGTGGCTCGCGCCAATCTCAATCTTGGCGCTGGTCGTCGCCGTGACGCTCGTCGCTTCGGGATTCTATCGTCGAGCCTTCGAGCTTCGGGAAACCACCTCCACGGCTGTTGCCGTGAGCTCACGCTCTTGGCCAGAGACTTTGGCCGCGTCGATGTTGCGCAAGACCCGGCTCGAAGCTGGCCGCACCAAGTTGGCGCTCGTCCTGTACGCGGCAATCGTCGTGATCTCCGTGTACAAAGTGATGTTCATGACTGTGCTACCCATAGCGGCGCCGCAGTTGCCTGTTGGATGGCTGCAGAGCATGGAGCTGCTCAAAAACTGGTTTGGGATCTGCGTTCCGCTGGGCTAGTCGTCGACGAGCAGAAGAACGTCAGCTTGCTCGCGGCATCGCCTGCCTCTCGACCGGTGATGCTGAGGTGCAAGTTGATGGTCGCCTCCTCCGGGATCGTCGTTTGCCTGCTGAGCTACGTGATCATGGGGGCGGTCATGTTCTCGTGGACGGCAGCACTGGGCTTCGCCCTGTTCGCGACCCCGATCTACTTGTTCATCGTGGGGACGCTGGCCATTAGCGGCACATGGCCTCGCGTCGTGGCGCTATGGAGCACGAAGGCTTTGGCGTCCAACGTGCGATCGGTCTATAGCGTCGGCCTCATGATGGTGGCCCTCCTCCCATTCATGGTCGCAATGGCGGTCGGTTGGCGCTGGCTGAGACGCACCTCGGATGGGGAAGTTGTGCTTGGTGTAGAGCAACCGGTGACCGCGCTTTGGATCATGGTGGGCATCGCTTGGGCGATCGCGCTGGTCTGGCTTGCAGTCGGGATATGCATCGGGAGATCAAACCTCGAGCGGCTTCTCGGGCCGCAAGAGGAATGAGTCGACCGATCGCTAGAAGAACCGCATGACTGGCACGCTGTAGCTCAAGGTGCCCGTCGCGGAACCGCGATCAGAACCCGAGGCGATGCGAACTGCGGGGATGGTTGCGGGTGCAGCCGGTGGGGCGACGAGCGAGCTGCCGTCGCCCAGGACCAGCTGCATCGAGTTCCAATCGAAGGAACCGCTCTGGACGAAGATGCGAACACCCTCCATGGCCAGTGGGATTCCGGTGATCGATGAGTCGAAACGGCCGTTGCCGTCGTTGTTGCCCGGGAGCATCACCCACGAGTTGCTGGTTGTGAGGCGGTCGCATTGGCGACCGCCCGGCAGTCGCAGCGGCAAAGTCGTGGCGCCGTGCCCGCACATGACGATCGGCCTTGTGTGCATGCTGCCGTCGTCGGGGACACCGTTGCGCGCCGCGATCGTCAGCTCGATCGAGCCATTCGCACGGATCATGTCGAAGTTGCTGTAAGCCAGTGCCGTGGATCCCGGGGCTGCGCAACCCTGGCCATAGCGGAAGCCATCGTGCCGCGAGCGCCCGTCCTGGTAGATTTGGTGGGCATCGACGTAGGGGCTGAAGTTGCGATTGAGGTTGCCGTTGACGTCGTTACCGAACACGGTGATGTCCACACACAACGTGGCGCCGGCGCTGGGTGTGGGGAAACTTCGCACCCACGGAATCGAGAGGTCAAACAGCGCCGCTGGATCCAGCCCAGGACGGTTGGTCGCCGGCATGGTGACAAAGGATCTGGGCAAGACGACGACTGCATCAGTGCCGACGTTGTCAGCGAAGGTGCGCGAAGCGGTGTCCGGTGTGAGCGGTGAGGTGGACACGGTGACCTCTAGTTCCAGCGTGTAGCCATTGACGGCATCTCGCGTGGAGCCAGAGTCGCGTCGGTAGCCGTGGCCGGTGAGTGCGGTAAGCCCAGCGACATCGGCATGCAGCGTCTGTAGCCGCATGTTGTGACGACCCAGGGGATAGGTGGTGGATGTGTTGCCCTCGTACGTTGCGCGGTTGGCGGGAGAAACCGCGCCTTGGCTGGGGAGCGACTGCG
>CBESZZ010000392.1:0-4543 GCA_965534055.1 uncultured bacterium
CTTCGAGGATTCAAAAGCGTCGAAGCGAACCCGTGTCGGACTCAGCATGGAACTGGGTAGTGCACGGATGGGCGGGCGTCATCTCCACACCCCAGGACGTCGCCCGATTCGCGCTCGCGTTGGACGGAACGCGACTGCTCAACAAGAAGCTCGCGCCGGTGTTCATGACTCCGCCAATGAACGGCACGCTCGCCAGTGGATTCGAGCTCGAGACCGCGCCGAACGGCAACGCGGTCTATCGGAACGCGACCAACATGGACGGAGTCAGCACCGAGCTCACATGGATACCGGAGCAAGATCTGGTTCTCGTGCTCTGTGGCCGTGACGGCGCACCGCTACCGACGCTCGGCACCGCGCTTCGCGCGGCCGTCTGTGCGCCGCTTGCCGCAAGCGGGCGTACGGGCAGGGGCCGCCGAGGTAGCGGGTCAACCAAGGCTCAAGACAAAGGACTGTCGGCGTTCACCGTGCCGGGCGTATGGCGCCTGCCTGGCGGCGAACACGTCGACGTGATGCCCCAGGGGGACGACCGCATGATCCTCACCGCACTGGGTCCGGTGATCGGCCATGTCTTCGCGCACGGAGAGGTGCCTGCGGCAGGCAGAGCCGAAGAGCTCCGTCAAGCCGCCATGACCAGCGACGCTGTGATGGTCCATGCAATCCGCGCCGCGCTCAGCAACGAGGATCCGACCATCGACGGCTCGACGCTGTTCGGTTCGCTGTTCGCGCCGAAAACCCTGGATCGCTCGGTGCGCAGCGCGCTCGGCGCGTTGCGTCGCGCGAACAAAGACCCCGGTCAGCTCGTGAGCTGGGAACTACAGGGAATCGACCTGCTGTCGACGCCACGCCGCGTGGCCTACGCATTGCGCTCAGCCCCTGAGGAAGCCATCACGCACTGGGTCGTCGAACTGACCGACGGACCACTGGCCAGCAGACGCGGCCGTCTGTGGGCATCGGCATCCATGGAAACCAAGTCGCCCTTCACGCTTGAGTTCACTGCAAGCGAGGGCGGACCGGGTGGTCTGAAGCGCTACACCTGCACCGCGGGGTCTACACCCATCGAGTTCGCAGTCCTCCCATCCCGGGGCAAGTCGGCGCCACAGCTCGCGCTACGCCTTGGGAGCGCGTCTCCGCAGCAGTTCATCCCGGTGCGCACCGGGCGGTAGAGGCCGCTGAAACCTCGTAAGGGGCACCACGGGCGAGCCCGTCCACGCGGGACACTCAGCGCGCGCTCAAGTGGCGCTCGTTGACGCGCAGCCTGTCGCGCCGGACGATGCGCGGCATGCGTATCTCCGCGATCGTGCTCTTCCTCAGCCTTGCTCTTGGTGCCACGTCGTGCGGCGCGGACGACATTGTCGGCTACCACTTCGACGTCAGTGAAGATCTGTCCGGTGTGCTCACCGTGCGCAGCCTGCAACCAGCGGACGACGCCGGCCCCATGGAAAGCGGAGCTCAGGGCGTGACGTTTGAACGTCGCGCGATCTTGCGCTCATCGAGTGGCTCGTTCACTGACCTCAACGGCATCGTCCTGGACGATGTCCGCATCACCGCGTCCAAACGCGACGGTGAAGCCCCACGCTTGCGAGTCACGATTCCGCGCGGTGCCGATGCCGCGTGGGTCAACCACATCGCGCCTACAGCAGACCAGCAAAGCGAAGTCGCCAAGACGTTCGACGCGACCGGCACCGCCAGCAAAGTTGGCACGGTCGTGAAGTTTGAGATCGTGCTGCCACGCCCGGTCGTCTCCACCGGTGCGCATCCCCGCGCTCGTGGAGTGCAGTTTGAGAAGGAAGGCCGGACGGCCACCCTGCTGTTCCCCGTGGCGACCGCGCGCACCGCGGGCACGCCGGTGATCTGGGACGTCACCTGGGAGTAGCGGGCGCGCCAACTCCTCAGCGTTCGGCTTGAACGGGGCGCCAATCAACCTGCTCTTGAAGCATCGACGCGAAGTTCGCAGATGCTTCCTTAAGTCGACTGCCTGTCAGTTCTGCGTTCACCTGTGATCTTGCGGTGGCGATGTGAACCAAGACGGCGATCTCGACGGCACCTTCTCGACGCATTTGGTGACGGCTACGTAGATTTCATCTTCCCGGGAAACGATCCACATTCCGGCTCAGAAAGCTCCGGCATGTCCGTGACCGCCTCACTTGAGCTTCGCGCCAACGTCTAACGTGCGGGGATAGAGGTGAGGCCCGGAAAGCTCCTCCGACGCGCGAAGTCTATCGACGATTGAGGTGGCTCTCGACCAAGTACGAGCCAATGCGCTCGCCCAGCAAGTTTCCTTCCACAGAGTCGTACCGGAAATGAATTCCGAGGTACAACCGGGACATGGACGCTTCCAGACCCGCGTCGGCGAAGCTCTCGAAGCTGCGGGTAGGCGGATCCATTGGAATCTTGCCAGAGAACGGGCCAGCAAGGTCTACTTGCTCGGTTCGCATCACGAACGAGCGATCCCTGCCGACGGTGTCCGCCATTACGTGCATGGCTGCGGTGCTCGCACAACCATGAGCAGAAGGGTAGGAGGGAAACGCATAGGTATGACCGTGCGTGTTCGTCCAATCTAGTTCGGGCTGAGTCTGGGAGTTGCCGTCATGCTCAGCCCACCGGATCGCGGTAAACGGACGCCAGTGGTTGTAGTAAAACTTGTTCTCGAAGACATTTATGTACGCGTCAAACACACTTAGGTTCAACAGCGCCAGCAATCGAGTTGTTGCCCACAAGTCGAGGTTGTCCTTGGCGGCCAAGTCACGCGCCAAGCGGTTGTGGGAATTCTCGACGAAGTCTTTCCACCACATCGCCAGATGAGTTTGATCGGCGGTTCGCTCCCCACTCTCCGCACGGCCAACGTTCTTCACTTCGGCAAACGCCTCCGCGTAGGTTGCGCTCGCAACATCAGGCGGTGGCGGTGCACGAAAATACGAAGCGCTTTCCAGACCAAACGGCTGGGCATCCGCCCACCCTGCCCCAAAAACAAACCCCTCTGGGGTACCGCTATGTTCGCTGAACTCGGCGTAAACTCCCGGACCCATCGGATGCCAAGTGTACTCCGCCTCGCTATCCCAACCATCTCCAGCCCGCGAGCGCACAATCGCGGCGGCCGCAGCGCGCCCCAGCGCCACAGCGCGCTCCATTGCAGCAGAGGCTACCGACGGATCTATCGACCGGTCGCGTAACGCCTGCCAAACATCTTCCTGATCCGGAAATGCCGCGAGGGCCACCTCGTAGGCCGCGGTCGTTGCCGCCACAACCGGATCGGCATCGACTCTCGGCATGGGGTCGAGGTACGTGTCATACCGAGGGTTGATCGCATTCAACGCGTCGTGCATCGCCAAGTGCATCATCGTCGCGGTGCGAACACCCTTAAGCGTTAGAAACTTGTCCTCTGCTTCCGCTACTTCAAGAATTCGCTGATTCCATTCGAGAGCGAGGTCAGGCCCTACCACCACGGTTTGTCCCGTTGGGTTTGGGTGAGCACAGGCAACAGCGAATAGGGCGAGAACGTAGACAACACGCATTCGTCAACTCCGTAGGTAGATTGGGTTTGGTGGAATCATGGCTCGCCCACGCCATCCCATCCACCACGAAATCTGTAGTCAGATCTCGCGTCCCATTTAGCCCACAATCATCCCGTGCCAAACGGATCTAAGCCAGTGGACACGACAGTTTCTTCCCAGGCTGCACCCACACCTACGCTTTCCATCCTTGCCCTCAAGAAAAGCATCTGGTCCCTGTAGAAACACCAATCATCTGACGCGCAATCTCCTATGACGAGCATTGCCTCCGCGTGGCTCTGGTGAACAATGGAGTCCACGTTGCCGATCAAGACAATGTCTTCACCAGGCGCTCGATAATCTACCGCAACGGGATTCGTAGACTCATCTTACTGAGAAGAAGAGGGCGCCGCATTTTCAAGGTGGGCCTCTGCCCGCAAGTATCTGTACGGCGACAGAGTAAACTGTGCATCGACGGCTCGGGCCAGTTCAGCCGCAATTCGGTGTCGATTGCGGTCCCACCAGACCGAAGCCTCATTGGCTTCACGCTGTGCTGACAGAGACTGGCCGGCACCCCAACCCGAACCAGCCTCGAGCGCACAACGTTCGCCGGCCTCTGATCGTCACTGCCTCAAGAAAGTCATTTGCGAGATCGAAGATTTGTCGTGAGCGTGGAACTTCCCGGTGCACCTCCCGCTTTTTGAGATCGATGCGCCACGCTCTCACCTTCCAAGCCATCATGAATCGCTACACAGCCCTCCTTGTCGCGGCACTCGCCCTGCTGACGTCTTGCTCTTCGTTCTCGAGCAAATCAAACAAGGAGCTCGTCGACATCCTCGTTGATGCCCCCACGAGCATCCCACGGCAAGAGGCGTCTTCCGAGCTGCAGAACCGGGGTGCAACCGCGGTGCCCGCCCTAACCGATGGACTTGCTCGCTTTGAGGAAAGCTCCCTCAACTGGGCTGCGATCACCCTGAGGAACCTCGGTCCCGTGGCAACTCCGGCAATGCCGGAGCTGATCTCCATGCTCGAGACGGGCAACCCCAACCGCATTG
>CBESZZ010000393.1:0-4543 GCA_965534055.1 uncultured bacterium
CCCACCAGAATCTGCTCGGCTTCGAGACGGCCGAGGATCTGCGGCTCGCGCAGCTCGATGTGCTCGGCCATCCGTCGTTTGCGAAAGGTGCTCCCGGGCGCGCAGGCAACGGCAACGCGGTGCTCACCGGAATCGAGGTCACCGCGACGTCGTTGGCCGATCGATCGCAGACGCGGATCCTGAACTGGACTTGGATGTGGGCCGACTTCGAACAGAGCAACGAGGACTACAGCATGCAACGCGTGCTTCGACCGCCAAACAAGGGTTGGGCAATTGGCACGCATACCGAACCTGGTGATCGCGTTGCGCTGTTGCTGAGCGATGCGCCGTTTGGCTACGCGGACGGGACCGAGCTCTTGGTTGAGTTGCGCTATGAGTCGCCGTACGCGCAGCACGTGTTCGGTCACGTGCGAGTCGGCGTGGCCAGCATCGGCGATGCTGGGCTTGCGCAACTGCCGGTCACCGAAGGGCGTTGGTACCACTCCGGCCCTTACACGCATGCGGACTTAGTCGTTGCCGATGACAACGCGAAGAAGGGCGCTGCGGCCAAGGGTGACGCGCCCGCGAAAACGAAGCCCAAGCAGAAGGCCGACATCTACACGTTGAAGTTTGCGCCGGAGCTGTCCGCGGAGCTCGACTTTCAGGCATCGAACGCGCGTGGGCGCAATCACTCCTGGACGTACCAACCTACGTTTGTCGACGGTGTGGTGCATCGGCTCTCGGTTGGCCCGAACGTTCACTACATGGGGCGAGAGATCTACAGCCCCACGGATCGAGAGTTGGAAATCGCCATCGGTTCCGATGATGGCTTTGCAATCTTCGTGAACGGGGAATCCGTGGCCGCTCGTCAAATTCCGCGAGGCGCGGCTCCCGGGCAAGACCGAGTGACCTTGCCGCTGCGTGCGGGTCTCAACTCTTTGGTATTCAAAGTGATCAACACCGGAGGGCCTGGAGGGTTCGTCTACGAGGGCAATCCCCAAGCTTCGGTGTTGCATCCCGACGTGGTCTGCGGGCTCGTGGATGCGTCGTTCCGAGCTACGGACGATGTCGAGGTCCTGCGTGAGCGTTTGGCGCACGCGTGGCGGCTTGCGCATTCGGTCGAGTATCGAAATGGAACCACGGCTCTGGCTGATCTGGCGGCGAAGCGCGTCGCGCTCGAAGCGAACATCCCTAGAACCATGGTGATGCGCGAGATGGCCGAACCGCGCGACGTGTTCCTGTTGGAGCGGGGTCAATACGACCAGCCCGACAAGTCGCGCAAGTTGACCCCTGCAGTGCCTGCGGTGTTCGGCACGATCGAGACCTCCACAGGGGAAGCGAAGCGATCTACGCGGTTGGATCTGGCGCGTTGGATGGTTGACCCAAGCAATCCGTTGGTCGCTCGCGTGGCGGTCAACAGGCTTTGGCAAATGGTCTTCGGAACCGGCTTGGTCTCCACGTCCGGCGACTTCGGCTACCAGGGCGAATGGCCGAGCCATCCGGAGTTGCTTGATTTGCTCGCGGTGGAGTTCGTCGAGAGCGGATGGGATGTGCAGCACGTGTTGAAGCTGCTGGTTACCAGCGAAGCCTATCAACGGAGTTCCGCGGTGCAGGCGGACGTGCGGGAGCACGATCCAGAGAACCGATGGCTCGCACATTTCCCACGCCGGCGGATGGAGGGTGAGCGCATCCGTGACCTCGCACTGCACGTGTCAGGATTGCTTCGCGAAGAGTTCGGTGGGGCTCCAACCAAGCCTTACCAACCTGCGGGGCTGTGGGCCGAGGTTGCGATGCTGGCGTCCAACACCCGCAGATTCGAGCGTGACGAAGGCGACGCGCTCTGGCGTCGCAGCGTCTACTCCTACTGGAAGCGAGCCTGTCCACCGCCGTCGATGATGATCATGGATGCGCCAACTCGCGAAGCCTGTGTCGTACAGCGGTCGATTACGAATACGCCGCTCCAGGCTTTGCTGTTGTGGAATGACGAGCAGTTCTTGGAGGCGGCGCGCCTGCTGGCGCAGCGCACGCTGCTCGAGTCCTTGCCGCAAGACGCGGGGCTGACCCGCATGTTCCGGCGATGCACGGGGAGGGTGCCAGATGCAACCGAGTTGGAAGCGATCCGCGGCACGCTGAAATGGGCACTGACGGAATACGCCGACGATGACGCGGCCGCCGCCGCATGGACGAGTGCAGGAGTGTCGCTACTTCCTGAAGGCATCGAGACGACTCAACTTGCCGCATGGACCATGGTGGCTCACGCGCTGCTCAACCTGCACGCCACGGTGACGAACGGATGAACACGCCAAGTCCTGAACAACTCCGCCGGCTGTCCCTCACGCGCCGTCGCTTCTTTGGACTCTCGGGTGCGTCGCTTGGCGCTCTGATGGGCAAGTCCGCGCTCGCAGGACTTGGCGGAAGCGGTGGGTTCGCGGAGTCTCTAGCAGCGCATGTCGGTGATCCCGGAGATGCAGAGGGGAAGCCGCACTTTCCTGCCAAGGCCAAGCGCATCATTTACATGCACATGGAAGGCGGGCCCAGTCAGTTGGACCTGTTCGACTACAAGCCTGGCTTGCGCAAGCGCTACAACCAGGACCTTCCGGATTCGGTGCGAGATGGGCAGCGGTTGACCGGCATGACGTCGGGGCAATCACGGTTCCCGGTTGCGCCTTCGATGTTTCGGTTCTCGCGCTACGCGAACCAACAGGATGGCGCGTGGGTGTCCGAGCTGATGCCGCACATGGGTGGTGTCGCGGACCGGCTATGCATCATTCGCTCGATGCATACGGATGCGATCAATCACGAGCCGGCGATCACGTTCTTTCAGACGGGTCACCAGCAACCAGGTCGCCCGAGTTTCGGCTCTTGGTGCAGTTACGGCCTAGGCAGCGTCAACCGCAACCTGCCTTCGTTTGTGGTGTTGATCTCGCAGGGCTTTGGCAACACCCAGGCGCTCTCGGAACGGTTTTGGAGCAGCGGCTTCCTCGACGGCCAACACTCTGGATGCAAGATCCGGAGCAGCGGTGACCTGGTGCTGTATCTGAACGATCCCGAAGGCATGCGACGTCGGGATCGACGGCGGATGCTGGACCTTGTGCAGGAGCTGAACGGTATCGAGGAGGAGAAGAGCTTCGATCCGGAGATTCAGACGCGTATTGCGCAGGCGGAGATGGCCTACCGGATGCAGATGTCTGTTCCTGAACTGGTGGATCTCTCGCAGGAAGACGACAGGACGCTGGAGATGTACGGGCCCGACGTGCGCAAGCCGGGAACATTCGCGGCCAACTGTCTGTTGGCGCGGCGGCTCGCCGAGCGCGGAGTGCGCTTCATCCAGCTGTTCATGCGCGGCTGGGACGCACACTCGAACCTGCCTCGCGAGATTCGTCTGCAGAGCAAGGCTGTCGATCAGCCACAAGCAGCACTCATTCGAGATCTTGAGCAGCGCGGTCTGCTTGAGGACACGATCGTGTTGTGGGCCGGCGAGTTTGGACGCACCGTGTACAGCCAGGGTGCGCTGAGCCATGAGAACTACGGTCGCGACCACCATCCTCGCGCGTTCTCACTGTGGGTCGCGGGAGGTGGGTTCAAGCAAGGCATCGTCCACGGCGCGACGGATGACTTTGGCTACAACATCACGGAAGGGCCGATCTCCGTGCATGACCTGCACGCGACGATCCTGCATCAGATGGGCATCGACCATAAGCGGCTCATCACGCGTCATCAGGGTCGCAACTTTAGACTGACCGACGTGCACGGTCGCGTCGCGAACGAACTCCTCGCCTAGCATGCTTGCAACGACTGATTGGTTGGGGATGGCTGCGATCCAATGGCCCGTAGATTGGATCGACGCAATGGGTCGTTTGCACCCGTTGGTTCTGCACTTGCCCATCGGACTGTTGGTCGCACTGGCTTGGCTGCGGTTGTTTCGGATCGGTGGAGAGAGCGACGGTGCGGTTCGCGTCGAGCGCGGTTTGTTGTGGCTGCTGGGGCTGTCTAGTGTTGCCGCTGCGACGACCGGTTGGCTGCTGCACGAAGCTGCGAGCTATGGGGATCCTGTTGAGCTGCACGAATGGCTGGGCATCTCAGTGACGTTCTTCAGTCTGGTCTTGGTTTGGGCGCACGCCTACCGACCGAAGTGGTACGCACCGCTCCTTGGGGCCACGGTCCTGCTGCTCATTCCTACGGCTCACTTCGGTGCGACGCTTACGCATGGTCCGGACTTCCTGACCGATCCGTGGATGGAGCGCCCTGTTGAACTCGACTTCGAAGATCCGACGCTACAGGCCAATGCCGACTCGCCTGCGCAGGTGGCGGCCTTTGCCAAGGTGGAACCGATCTTGGCTCGCCGTTGCGGGCGCTGCCACGGCGAGCGCAAGCGCAAGGGCGATCTGTCGCTCCACACACTGGCGGCGTTGCTCAAGGGTGGCGAGTCTGGGAGTGTCGTGGAGTTTGGAGCTCCCCAAGACAGTGAGTTGATGCGGCGCTTGGAGTTGTCCCTGGACCACGACGAGCATATGCCGCCGGCCAACAAGACGCAGATGGAACCTGCGGAGGTCGAAGTACTGCG
>CBESZZ010000394.1:0-4541 GCA_965534055.1 uncultured bacterium
CTCAACGACGGCTCCGGAAACTTCACACAGTCGACTCCACGCGTCGTGGCCGGCGGGCGCCTGCTCGACGTAGACAACGACGGTGACGTGGACATCGTGTCCAGCATTTTGTTCCGGTTTGGATCAGCGCGCACTCTGCTGATGAACGATGGCTTGGGAACGTTCACGGATACCAGTGCTGCGCAGATGCCCTTCGCTGCTCGCAACGGTGGCAGCTACGTCTCGCTCGACGTGTTCGGCCGTGGCGCACCGGACCTGATGTTCAGCACCGGCGAGATCTACCTCAACGACGGCGCCGGTCAATTCAGCCCTGGGTCTCGTTGGGTCGTGCCCCCGGTCGCCGACAGCACTCGGTTCGTGTCGCTAGCGGACTTCGATGGCGACGACGACCAAGACATGCTGGTGATCACGGACGATCGTGACCAGGTATGGATCAACGACGGAACGGGGCACTTTGATCCTCGCATTGATGCGGTCCCTAACAGTAGTTCCCATAGCGCCTGGGGAGCGGTGACTGCGGACTTTGACGGTGACGGAGACCTCGATGTCATCCAATACCTGGGATCAAGCCCGACGCGTCCTGTCCACCTTCGCAACGACGGCACCGGACAGTTCGCCGATGTGACCCTCGCGACCATGCCCCAGCTCGCTGGCTTCCAGGAGTCCGCATCTGCCGGTGACGTGGACAACGACGGCGATGTGGATGTCGTCGTCGCCGTGCGGCCAGCGTTTGGGGGAGGCATGAACTACCTACTGTTGAACGACGGAACCGGAACCTTCAGCGACGCGACCGCGGGCCGATTGATCACCACGTCAAGCCGCACCTTTGACTCGCTGCTGGAAGACTTCGACGGCGATGGCGACCTCGATGTGTTCTTCGCTGAAGGTGGCAGTTCGGTTGGTGCGCAGAACCGCTTCTACAGGAACAACGGCTCCGGAACCTTTGCGGACATCACCTTCGCCGCGCTACCGATTCGGGCGGATCGCACGACCTCGTCCGTAGCAGCAGATCTCGACGGAGACCTCGATCTGGACTTGGTGCTGGGTCACAACGCAGCGTCTTCCAGTGTGCAGGTCTTGCTCAACAACGGTGCGGGCGTGTTCACGGAGCTCGCTGGTGTCCCCGCCCTGACCGCTTCGGACCCCGAGGTCCGGCTCGCCGACGTGGACTGCGACGGCGACATCGACGTCCTGATGACCAACCGCGGAACGTCCGTCACCGAGTCGCTCTGGCTGAACGATGGAGCCGCGAACTTCACGGCAACAAACGCACTGCTTCCTGACCTGAGTTCGGAAAACGCACTGCTGCTCGCGGACGTGGACTCCGACCGAGACAACGACCTCGTACTCGTCTCGTCGGGTGACGTATTCAAGGTGTTCGTGAATCTCACTCGACAGATCGACATGCCGGTGCGGCCTCGGATCGACGGTGTGTTGCGCTATCGCGTTGGATCCGCAGCAAGTAGCCCAACGTTCTTGGTGGTCGCCCTGGCCGAGCGCATCCCCGGCGTACCCGTCGCGCCAATCTTCGGAGAACTGCGCGTCGACGCGTCGCTCTGGGTGCCGTTGCTCTCCCCCAACCCCACGGCCACGGTGGACATTCCGCTGCCGAACGATCCAAGCCTGCGCGGCATGGACTTCTTCGGACAAGCGCTGTTCATCGACGGTCCTCGGCTCCGTGACTGGAACTTCTCGGGGCTGGTCAAAGGGCGCGTGTTCTAGCGAAGCGGTCGCCGGCGGACCTACGGACTGCGGAGTCCCCAAGCGCTGCGTCGCGGAACGGGGCTACACGGGAGCACACTCTGCGCGCGGTCTAGCTCCGTTCGGGCGAGCGGAAGCAGTTACGATGGTCGGACCCCGCCCGATCCTTCTGAGTTGGTGTCTCCGTCCGAACGGTCGCAGGAATTTTCTGCGAACGCCGTGAAGACCCAAGGCTGGTTTGTTCGTCTTTGACCTCGCCGTGTCTTCACGGCAAGCATGAATCCGCCCTACCCGACTTCTGCAGAGCCAGACAGCTGGACCCGCCACGCCGCGTCGCTGCGACGGTTGGCCCAAGAGCTGCTTCGCGGGGACGCAACTGCTGCGGCGGCAACGGAAGACCTCGTGCAGCACGCCTTGCTGCAGGCGGTCGCCCGGCCGCCGCGCAAGCTGAGCAAGACTTGGCTAGCACGAGTGCTTGAGAACCGCGTGGTCGACGAGCGTCGTCGTGCGGAACGTCAACGCAGGTTCGAGTCGAAACGTCGGGAAGAGCTGAAGTCTGCAAGCGACAGCACAACCGGTGATCCCGTCGCGGTCGCCGCGCGCTTCGAGGCCATCGAATCGGTCGCTCGTGGGCTTCGCGCCATGTCCGCGAACGATCAAGAAATCCTGCACGCGCGCTACTTTGAAGACCTGACTCCCACCGAGATTGCGGCGCGCGGTGGCCTGCCAATCAAGACGGTCAAGACGCGGCTTACGCGAGCCCACGCGCGTCTGCGCCAGCAACTTGCAGCGCACCCCGAAGAAGAACGCGACCGCGACCTGGGAGTCGCGCTCGCTCCACTCCTCATTTCACCGTCTGCAGCACACATATCTGGCGCCTCCGCGGCGACTTCGACCAGCTCTTGGCTCTCTGTCCTAGGAACCGTTCTCGTCATGAAACGCCTCATCGCCATTGTCGTCGTGCTGACTCTCGCTGGATTTGCAGTGTTCGCTTCTGGCCTACTCGATCAGGCGCCGCCTCCGCAAACCCAGGGCCCACAGGCTGGTGTCGCTCCTGCAACGGGGCCAGACATCCCCGCGGCGCCACAGCATTCATCCGAGAGTGACGACCGTTCCGAATTGAAGCTCGACGAGCCAGACGCCACTGCGTCCACGCCGACCGCACTCGTCGTCACGATCCGATGGTCTGACGACACACTTGCCGACAACCTTGGCGTCGTTATCCGCCACAACCGGCCACACCTACCCAACTGGGCAACGCAGATCGGTACCTCCGATATGAACGGAGAAGTTCGGTTCGACAAGTTGGCTGCGGGCAAATACTCCGTATCCACCGACCGCGCGACGTTCGCCACAACAACCGTGGAAGCGGACACCGTCAGTCAATTCGAGCTGAAGCTAGATCCGGGGGTCTCGGTGACCGGTGTCGTCGTCGATGTCTCGGGCGCACCGGTGGCTGGGGCAGACGTCTGGCTAGCGACTTGGGGAGATAGCTGGACGGCCGGACGGGTGTGCACGCAGACCGGTGCCGAGGGTCGCTTCTCGATACGAGAGGTTGAAGCCGGTCAGTCGATCGGAGCTTTCGCGCCAGGCTTCGCGCCTTCGGAGCTCATCGACCTAGACGATCAAGACACCGGCAACATGGCGGTCGCGATTCGCCTTGAGCTCAAGAACCCGGGTTGCACGCTACAGGGGCAGGTCCTTGACCATCAAGGCCAACCGGTAGTCTCCGCGCGCGTCGCGATCAAAGTGGAGACTCGCGGCGTCGGCATGCGAAGTTCCGGGGGCATGTTGGAACGCTGGACGCCCCGCACCGCGCTGACGGACAGCGACGGCGCGTTCGATTTCCGCAGTTTGCCGGTAGGCGAGTGGGACGTCGCGGTCAAGTCCATGAGCCATCCGGTGTGGAGCGGAAGCGTCACGCTCGAAGCCGCGGCGGCCAACACTCTGGATGTTCACCTACAAGAGAGCGCTCGCATCGTTGGCGTGGCACGCGACGAAGCTGGTGCACCGAGTCCTCGAGCGACGATCCGGGCGCTCCCGGCCGCAGTGCGCCGTTCTTTCCTCCCGGGGGGTCAGTTCGACTTCGACGACATGTTTGACTACCCCGCAACGACTGCGGGCGAGGACGGTGCCTACGTGGTGGATCACCTTCCTGTTGGTGAAGCGCATCTCTACGCGACACCGGCGAAGTTCACACGGAACGAGGGGCAAGGCGTCCCGCGAGCAGAATCCGTGCTGACATTGGCGCCTGGAGAAACCGCGAACTGGGACCCCGTGATTGGCTCTGGCCACACAATCGCCGGTGCGGTGACTTTTAGAGACGGCGCCGCGATGAAGAACGTGTTTGTGTCTGTCGTCGAAGAGGACACAGGCGAACGCTACTCACTGAACACCGGCCGCAAGAACACCTTCCGATTCTGCAACGTGCGGATGACGTCATGCACGGTCAGTGTGCAGCTATGGGATGCCCCAAAAGGTAGCCCGCCGCTCGCGCAAGCAGGCGTCTTCCCTGACGCGGCGCCGCTGACGATGATCGCAAGCTACGACTCGCCAAGCGACACCAAGTCGAACGCAACGCTGAAAGGCATCTTGCAGGACACCTCCAACCGCATTGCCGAAGGCGACGCAATCGGCGTGCAGCTACACACCGAGAGCAACTCTTGGCACTCCAGCAAGGTCGGCAAGGACGGCGAATTCTCCTTCTCTCACCTCTCCGCCGGGAAGCATCGGCTGATCGCCATCAGCGGAGGCCAGACCGTCGCATTACTCGCAGACATCGACATCGCGGCGAGCGAGGCCAAGGACATCGGCACGGTGACGACACGAGTCGCAGGCAC
>CBESZZ010000395.1:0-4526 GCA_965534055.1 uncultured bacterium
CGAACTGCACCGAGTTGCGAAGACCAAGCATCGGCGTCGAGATTCCTTGCGTGCGCTCGGGTTGCGAGGCGCGTGTCGCCAAGTGCGAGTTTACTCTGCTCGTGCGTCTTGTTTGCCGCGCGGGCCAAGCGGGCGAAACCAGCCCCTTCGAGCAGTCGAACTCGTCGATCGGACGTCGGCGTCACCCCGTGCAGCTCTCGCAACATTTCACAGGCCAGGGCTCCCCGGTCATCTCCGCTGCTCTCTCGCAGGCGGGCATCGATCGCTAGCTCCGCGGCCGGCGCTTGGTGCGTGGCGCGGGCGCGTCGTTGCAGCGCTCGCGCTGCATCCATGCTGCCTGCGCTGATGGCTAACCTGGCCCTGGCGCGCAGCGCGGGTCCCTGAGTCGAATCGACCGAACGGTTGGCGATGGTCTCTGCGACCGCTCGTGATGCATGAACGCTCATCCCCGAGGTGAGCGCACCTGCGGCTTGCCAACAAACCAGCGCGGCCTGCGTCCGGCCCAACTTCTCGTGGTCGGTTGCGACCTGGCTGAACAGCTCCGCGTTTTGGCTGCCCTGTGGGTCGATTTGCTCAGGCGCGACCGAGGCGCAGGCGGTGAGCCCGCAGAGCAGCGGCATGGCGAGCCACCACATGGGGCTCCTGGAGATGGCGAACTGAGACGGCATGGTGCAATGCCCGGTTGCCGATGGTTGTGGTGCACAGGAACACCACACACCGGTGCCGGGTGTTGAGAATTTCGGCATCCCTTGGCGTCACCTTGAGACGCAGCACCATCCACCCGTCTCAAAATGGGGCGCACCGACGTGCGGCTCGTCGCGACTGCGTCTACGCGCTGCTTTCGGCGACAGCGACGGCGACGGCATCTTGGCCGGAGTGGGTGAGGCTCAGGTGGAACTGCTCCATGCCCTGCCGCTTGGCGAGCACGGCTGCGTGCCCGTGCAAGCGAATCCCTGGCGCTCCGGACAAACCCCGGATGACCTCGATCTGGAGGAAGCCCACACCGTCAGCCCATCCGGAACCGAGGCACTTCATCACGGCTTCCTTCGCCGCGAATCGTGCCGCGAAAGACTCCGCTGGCCGCGCGCGCTCTCGGCAGTAATCCGCTTCTGCTTCGGTGAACACCCGTCGGATGAATCGTTCGCCGGTGCGGTTGAGCAGCCGCTCGATGCGCTCAATCGCCACCGTGTCCAGCCCAAGTCCGCGGATCACCGGATCACGTCCCGTGCAACAGGATCGGTGGGGGTCGCCCGCGATGGGCCACATGCGGGGCACTCTGGGTTCTTGCGCATTTGAAACGTTGCGAGGGCAGTGGTCTTGGCATCGAATGTCGCGAGCTTGCCAAGCAGTGGTTCACCGAACCCGAGCAGCAGTTTCAGCGTCTCGGTCGCCTGCAGCACCCCTAGCATGCCGGGGAGCACGCCGAGTACACCGGCTTCGGAGCAGTTGGGGGTCAGGTCCGTGGGCGGAGCACTTGGATGCACGCAGCGATAGCAGGGTCCGCTCTTGGCATCGAAGACTCCGAGCTGACCTTCGAAGCGCTGCACGCTGCCGTGAACCTGAGGCACACCGGCGGCGATGCACGCGGCATTGACTGCGTAGCGGGTGGCGAAGTTGTCGCAGCCGTCGACCACGACGTCGCACCCACGGACCAGCGCTTCGGCGTTGTTGGCGTCGAGCCGCACCTGGTGCGTATCCACGCAGATCGACGGATTGAGGGCGAGCAGAGCCCGCCGCGCAGACTCCACTTTCGACATCCCCACGTCCTCGTCGCGGTGCAGAATTTGACGCTGCAGGTTGCTGCGATCCACGATGTCGTGGTCGACGATGCGGAGCGTTCCGACGCCTGCAGCGGCTAGGTAGAACGCCGCGGGCGAACCCAGACCGCCCGCGCCAACCACGAGCACCGTCGCCTGGCGAAGTCGCGCTTGGCCGTCGAGGCCGACTTCGACGAGCGACTCATGGCGTGCGTACCGCACGCGATCTTGATCGACGCCGGGCACCGAGTCCGGCAAGACGATCGAGTGTCCCTCGGCCTTCCACGCTTCGATTCCACCGTCGAGCGAGTGCACGTTCAGGTAGCCAAGCTGCGTCAATGCGGTTGCCGCGGTCAGCGACCGTACGCCGCTTTGGCAGTAGAGGAGGATCGACTGATCCTGGTCGGGAAACTCAAGTGCGGCGCGGTTCGCAAGAGTCTCGCCTTCGAGGTGTTGGGCGTGCGGCAGGTGGCCGGTGGCCCACTCGTAAGCCCGCCTAACGTCCACGCGAAGCATGGCTTGATCACGGCTCAAAGCCGCTGCATCGATGATTTGCACGCGCGCGGTGTCCGGGCGCGAATCCTGGTGTGGTTGGGTCACGGGATCTGTCGCAGCTCGACGTGCTGCAATCGGCCTTTCGCGGCACACCAATGCGCGTGAAGTTGCGTGCCGTCGTGAACGATGGCCGAACGGTTGGTGTTCGCCGTGTCTTCTGCCATGGCCAATTGCGGCGACCGCGCCAAGGCGCCGATGACCTGCAGCGTGCCCGGCCATGCGTCGTGCACGTCTTGGCGACTGGCGTGAGTGCTGCCGGTTGGGTGGGTGTGAAAGAAGCCCAAGAACCGGCGCGTCGCAGTACGCACCCTGGCTTCGATGCGAGCGAACTCGAGCGGATCACATGCGAAGTTGCGGTGGGGATCCGGCGCGAGATTGTGCATCGGCAAAACCTCGGTCACCTGGATGATCCGATACCAGGTAGGGACGTCGGCCAAGCGCCACCTCCCGCTGAGCACGGCGCACGTTTCACGCGTCCCGGCTTCGCGTACCATCTTTGCGAGCACATCGGCGACAGAGAGCGTGCACTCGATCGCGCGTGGCGCGTCGGCGAACGCAGTTGTGAACGATTCGGAGCGTGGGCTCGAAGTTGCGGGGTGGGGAAGCATCGTGGTCGCGGGGGCCTTGGCCGGTTCTGCGGCTAGGTCGGCGACGTCGCTGGTTGTTGCGGGCCGAGTTGTCGTGCCCGGGTCGTCGCGGCGCAAGTCGTCGCGGGCTGGATCGTAGCGGCGGTTGGATCGCTTGGGTGGAACCCTCTTGTGAAGCCGTTGTTCAGAGGTTTTGCGATCCTCTTGGCTGAAGGGGGCTGTATCTCTGCCCTGCGTGAGTGCTCCCGATCCACGCCCGCCCTATGGGATTCCCGCTGACCTGCATGATCCAGCCGCTTTGGGGCCCGTCGCACCGGACCTTGCGCGAGCGACGGCATGGGTGCTGCCCGATGCGGCGACTGTGCTTGCTGCCGGGCAAGGGGTGCGGATGGAGCCGGGCTTCTATCAGCGGATGAGTCATCCCGCCGCATTGCAGTTCGAGGCCCACGCCGCCAAGCGGGATGGCGCGGAGGGCGCGGTGTCCTTCGCCTCGGGAATGGCCGCGATCAGCGGCGCCCTGTTTGCGCACGTCAAGCAGGGGGATCGGGTGCTGGTGGCGGATCAGATCTACGGGGGCACGGAGGGCTTTGTGACCCACGACTTGCTGCGGTTTGGTGTCCAGGTCGATCGCTTCGATGCGTTGGATCCAAACTCCTTGATCGCCGCTCTCTCGCGGCCAGCTCACTGGGTTGTCTTCGAGTCCCCGATCAATCCGACCCTGCGTCTCGTGGACGTCGCGCGACTCGCGGAGATCGCGTTCGCGCACAACGCCAAGTCGCTGTTCGACTCGACGTTCGCTCCGAAGCCGATCCAACGCCCGTTGGATCTCGGCGTCGACTTGGTCGTCCACAGCGCGACGAAGTTCTACGGCGGCCACGGCGATGTGCTTGCTGGTGTGGTCGTAGGTGCTCATGAGCTGTTGGAGCCGGTGGTTGCGTTCCGTGATCGTACCGGCGCCATGCTCGCTCCGGATCCGGCGTGGCTTCTTCTGCGATCCATGCCAACGTTGGATTTGCGCCTGAAGTCTCAGCAGGCGGGGGCGTTCCGAATTGCTGAGGAACTCGCCTCCCGGGTCGCCAGCGACCGCGGCGCCGCCGGCCTCTTGAACGTGACCTACCCTGGCCTCGCGAGCCATCCTGACCGGGAGATCTTCCAGCGGCAGATGAACGGCGGGGGGGCTCTGGTCGCGATCGAAGTTGCCCACGGTCTAGAAGGCGCAGTTGCCGTGTTTGATCAGCTCCGTTGCTTCGCCCGTGCACCATCCCTCGGTGGTGTCGAGTGCGTGGCTTCCATTCCGGCGTACACAACCCACGCGCACCTGACTGCAAACCAGCGCCGCATCGCTGGAATCCCGGACGGCCTGCTTCGGCTGGCGGTGGGCGTGCGCAGGTACTGCCAATGGAGGATATTAACCTGCATTTTAATGGCGATTTTCATGCCATCACATCCGCCCATAGCTTGATCTCAGCCATGCTCGATAACCATATGCAGTGGGGTAATGAACTCGACATTGATCCGCGCCGCATTACTTGGCGCCGCGTTGTTGATATGAATGACAGAGCCCTTCGCAATATCACTATTGGGCTTGGTGGCCCCACACATGGTATTCCGCGTGAGGGTGGTTTTG
>CBESZZ010000396.1:0-4521 GCA_965534055.1 uncultured bacterium
ACAAGAAGGTTGAGACGTTTAACGTGCTCGGCCTGCTGCCTGGAACCGATCCCAAGCTGAGTCACGAGACCCTGGTGATCGGCGGCCACTTCGACCACGTCGGCCTGGGACGGTTCGGTAGCCGTGGCGGAGACTCGAGCGAAGACAAGATCTTCAACGGCGCGGATGACAACGCGAGCGGTACGGCGGCGGTCCTCGAACTGTCCGAAGCATTCGCCAAGAACCCGCTTCCGCGGAGCGTGCTGTTCATCGCGTTCTCAGCAGAGGAGCTCGGACTGCTCGGTAGCAAGCACTACTGCGAGAACCCAGCCATCCCGCTTGAAGACACCATCGCCATGCTCAACTTCGACATGGTTGGTCGCTCTGAAGACGACTACCTGTTCTTAGGCGGCGTGGGCACCAGCCCCGTTTGGCCGGAGCTTGTGGATCGTCATGCCGAGCAGGAAGCCAAGCTCGCGCTGGAACGCGGCATGGGCGGACGCGCCCCTACGGACAGCACCTCCTTCTATCTCCAGGAGATCCCAGTGCTGTTCTTCCACACCGATCTGCACGTGGACTACCATCGCGCGAGCGATCACCCAGGGTTCCTCAACTACCGCACGTGCGAGAGCATCGTCCGTGCCGGCTACCGCATCGCGCAAGCGGTGGGCAGCGCGGAGCTGGCGCCAGAGTTCACCGCCAATGACGCCCTCGATGAACCGAAGCGCACCAAGGAGATGAATCGGCTTCCAGAGCGAGCGAAAGCGCTGGCGCGGATGGTGCGTGACGCCGCCAGAAGCCGCATCGACAAGAAGAGCTTCGGCCGACTGGGCATTGTCCCAGCGTCTGGCCGCGCCGGCGAACTGATGGTCGGCGACACGGAACCAAAGAGCAGTGCACGCGACGCCGGACTTGGTCCAGGGGACGTTCTACTGGAGGCCAACGGTAAACCGTTGCGCACGCCGCCGGAGTTGGCCGCGGTATTGCGCTCGGTCAAGCGAGGCGAAACGGTCGAGCTAACGATCCGTCGCGACGGGCTGGCCGTGAAGGTCCCCGTCGTCGTGGACTAGGGCAACGCTAGAGAGATGGGGTCAAAGACCCACGACTGCTAACTAGCGACGGCCGGCGACAGAGCGCCCGCCGCGGGAGTTCCCAGACGGGCGACCACCACGCGAACCGCCGCGTTGGCCTCCAGCCCCGGGGCTCTGCGAACGCTCACTGGCCGGCTTGGTCTTCGACGGATCTTTGAGGTGACCCTGCACCTCGCGGTAGATCCCCATCTCCATCTTTGACACCAAGCTGATCGCCGAGCCTTCACGCCCCGCGCGGCCGGTGCGGCCGGTGCGGTGCACGTAGTCTTCGAGCGCGAACGGCATGTCGTAGTTCACGACCAGTTCGATGTCGTCGACGTCGATGCCTCGTCCCGCAACGTCGGTTGCGATGAGGTATTTAATCTTGCCGCGGTCGAACCCGCGCAACACGACGTGTCGGGCCTCAGCACCCTTGTCTCCGTGGATCGAGTCCGCCGGGAAACCTCGTCGCGCCAAGTCTCGGCCGAGCTTGTCCGCCGAGGTCTTGCGCTTGACGAACACCAGCACCTTGCCGGCGGTTTCCTTGAGCAGTCGTTCAAGGACCCTGGTCTTGTCCGCAGTCGCGACGTTGAGGAAGCGATGGGAAATCGTGGACGCGCCTTCGGAAAGGCCGCCGATCTGCACTCGCTCCGCGCCGCGCATGAAGTCTTTGCAAAGCGCTTCGATTTCGGGCGGCATGGTCGCCGAGAAGAGCAGGTTCTGGCGTTCGTCCGGCGTCCTTTGGAACACCTTGCGAATCTGCGGCATGAAGCCCATGTCGAGCATGCGGTCGGCTTCGTCGAGCACGACGATTTCCACCTTCTCCAAGGTGAGGTTGCGGCGTTCGAGGTGGTCGATCAGGCGTCCAGGACAGGCCACAAGCACGTCGATGCCGCGCTTGTAGGCGGACTCTTGAATGCCCATGTCGATGCCACCAAACGCCGTGCAGACGTGGAGGTCGGTCGCGGCAGCGTAGCCGCGAAGGTTCTCAGCGACCTGCACGCACAGTTCGCGCGTCGGCACCATGATGAGGGCCCGAAGACCGGGCTCGCCTTCGACCAACTTGTCGAGGAGCGGGAGGCCAAATGCGGCGGTCTTGCCGCTTCCGGTTTGGCCGAGACCGATGAGGTCGCCGCCGTCGAGTACGATGGGAATCGCCTGCTGCTGAATGTCGGTCGGGCTGTCGTAGCCGGCCTGACGGATTCCCTGAAGGATGGGCTCGGAGAGCCCGAGGGATTCAAAACTCACGTGTAGCTTTCTTGTGTTCGGTGTAATCGACGCCGGGTTGCCCAGGAGGGGCGTGGCCGCGTCTTGCGGCACTGATTGCTCGCGCAGTGATTCTGCGCGGAAGGCGTCATGGGATTGATCGACGCAATCCGGTTCGATCTTGATCCCGAATGGTCGATGCAATGGGCATCTTGGACGAGAGAGATCGCGGAATTCGCCGAGCATGGAGTCGACGAATCTGTCGCGGACTCCGTGCGGGAGGCGCATCGCCCATGAACGCTGGCCAAATTGGCGAGCTCCTGGTGCGTGCCGGGAAAAGCCCCCACCCGATTGGAGCGGGATGCCGGTTCCGTGGCCGGGACGATATCCCTCCTGGTCAATTCCGCAAGCTCTCCTCGATCGGGTGCTGCGAGGTGTCCCTCTCGTGAGGGCTTGACTTGCCAAGTGGGCTCGCCCATCATGAAACCGACCAGTTGGTATGGCGAACAAATGGCAAGCGAGACAATCAACCACCGAGAAGCTCTCCTCGACGCAGCCCAAGGGCTCATCCTGTCAAAGGGCTTCCCCGCGACGCGAGTCGACGAGGTGTGCAAGGCGGCGAGAGTGACCAAGGGAAGCTTCTACCACCACTTTGAGTCGAAAGACGACCTCGCGGCAGCGCTCATCGACCACTACTTCACGGGTCTGACGGAAGCGCTCGGTGGTGGCTCGTGGCAAGCGATCGCCGATCCCGTGGATCGCGTGATGGCCTTCTTTGATCACACGATGAAGGTCGTTCGTGGACCACTCCTGAAGCAAGGATGCCTCCTCGGCAGCTTCGCTCTCGATCTCTCCGAGACCCACCCGAATATCCGCGCGGATGTGGAAGATCGATTCGATCACCTCGTCGCAGTGATCGAGCCGAGCCTTCGGTCGGCGCTGATGCAGCAAGGCAAAAGCGGCTCGGTGAGTGCAGGAGCGATCGCACGTCAGTTCGTGTCCGTGCTCCAGGGCTCGATCGTTCTGGCAAAGGCCTACGGCGACCACGGGAAGGTTGTTGAGGGCCTGCGTTGCTACCGGGCAATGCTCGAAGCTCTCATGGATGTCTGAACAAGTCGTGCCCCACGGCCGCAGATCCCCTCCCCATCGTTTGACCCTCGAACATACCGACTAGCCGGTATGTCCACAACGAAACCTCGCAAGAGGCACAACACGGAAGCCAACATGAAGACACTGCAAGACTGGAACAGCGCGGCACTCGTCATCGTCGACCCCCAACTGGATCTACTCTCACCAGAAGGCAACGCGTGGGATCTGTTCGGAGAGCAGGTCCGCAAACGCGGCACCGTCGAAAAACTGACCACCCTGCGGGATGCCGCGGACCGAGCCGGGGTGCACATCCTCTACTCACGCATCGAGTTGACGGATCTGGACTACGAGACTTGGCAACCGCGCAACGGCCTCCATCAGCTACTGGTAGACAAGAAGCTCTTCCGATCCGGCTCCGGTGCGCGTTTCCATCCTGAACTTGAGCCCACGGAAGGCACCATTCTCCTCTCGCCACGCAAGGGGCCGTCCTCGACTCACAGCGATGTTGCAGATCAGCTGCGACGCCTGGGGATCGAAACGATCGTCGTCGCGGGCATGGTTGCGAATCTGTGCGTCGAGTCCCAAGTGCGCGACGCAACGGATGACGGGTTCAATGCGATCGTCGTCGGCGACGCCATCGCAACCCTGAACGACGCTGCGCACGAAGCAACGCTCGCCAACTTCGGGCTCCTAGCGACAGAAGTGGTTTCGACGAGCGAGGTCGTGCGATCTCTCAATGAACAAGGCGGCTAGCGCTTCCGCAGAAGGCCCGAGACGCAAGCGGGCCCCATCCGACCATGCGGATGGGGCCCGTTGCTCATGCGATTCAGTTCAGCCGCGGACTACGGCAGGATCGTGATCGCGTAGGGAGCCGAGAACTGGAACGCGTCTGACGCGATCGAGGGGTACGTGATGTTGGTGTAGTAGACCGTCGTGCCGGCGAGGGCCGGAGCGTTCGGAATCGTCACCGGCGTGCAAAGCGTGGTCGAGCCACCAATTGCACCGAAGTCGATCGAGTGCAGGATCGGCTGACCAACCGGCAGTTGGTACTGCTGGAAGAGGCTCGGGCCTTGAGTCGCCGAGACCCACACGCAGACGTGGCAGTCGACGCCGCCGGTCACGCAGAAGTCGAAGGTGCCGCCAACGCGGGCATCACCAAGCTTGTAGATACCAGTGA
>CBESZZ010000397.1:0-4509 GCA_965534055.1 uncultured bacterium
GCCAGGGGCCCGCAGCACGAGCATTCAAGACGCCCACGTCATTCCATCGAGTCCAGACTCGGTGCGCGGCGCGCCTGCGCGCCGTAACGCAGTTTGACCCACGCTCCTCGCCGGCCGGGTGGTCCGGCGTGGAGCGTCGTGGTTTTCACATGGCTGTCCAAGACAACGATTCCGACGCGGCCCTAGGCCCGATCGCTGGTCGGCTCGCAGAGCTCTCTTCGACTGGGCTCTGGACCATTCGTGTCTTCATCGTCGCAGCACTTGCTGCCACGGTGTTCTGGGCCGGGCCCCGCGCCAAGGCGGTGCTTGCCGCACGCCTGCACGGCGAGGGCGCATCCCAGGGCGAACCCGTTGCCGTCAACCGGCTGGGTCTGCTGGAGTCGCCGCCCTCTTGGCTGGCTCCGGACCTGCTCCGCTGCGTCCTCGCCGACTTGGAACCCCGTATGGGGGAGTCGTTCGGGATCGCAGACGAAGCGGCCGCAGGTGCACTGTTGGTGCGGCTGCGTCGCTCCCCTTGGATCGCGCGCGCCGAACTCACGCGTCGGTACCCAGACCGTTTGGGTCTGACCATCGACCTGCGTCGTCCCGAGTTGCTGGTTTTCGAGCCACGCAACGCCGACTTGCCGGATCCAAACGGTGAAGCTTCTGCAAGCGAGCCGGAGGGTTTTCCACCGATTGGTGGGGAAACCAACGGGTCCAATGCGCGTCCACGAGCCTGGGTCGACGGAACGGGCCACGTGCTGCCTTTCCCTGATCTCGCGACGGTCCAGTCCGGCTTCTCACAGTGGATCGCGTCGATTCCGCGGACGGTCCTGCATCCGTTGGGAGGTACGGGCATTCGAATCGGTGCCGTCACCCCCGGCGTCGTGCATCCTGATCCTCGCGTCGTCGCCACCGCAGCTGTGTCGGTGGAGTATCGGGACGAGTTCGCGAAGCGACTGGCTGGCGCGCCGCAACTTCTCGAAGTCGACGCGGGGAACCTGGACGGCGGCATCGACGGTTTCGACCCGTTCCAGCCCGAAGTTCGTCTGATCCTGCGGCGCAACGATGGCGCGGGAGTCAGCGTCGGCTACGGCCGAGATCCCGGAACCGGCGCGACCCGCATCTCCCATGCGGACAAGCGCGCGGTCCTTGCTGGCGTGCTCGGGACTTACCCGGGGTTGGTCGGTTTGGAGGCCGTGGACCTGCGCTTCCGCTATCGATGGCGCGACTACCTGCGCCCGCGACCACCGGAGCTTCGCGATCCATGGCCGGCTCTGTCGACGGGAAACGGCGCTGTGGCGCCTCCCAAGTCAGAGGCTCCGGAAACCACGAATCCTCAAAGCTCTGACCCGCGCAATTCTTCGGGCAACAGGTAGCCGAAACCCCGCCGACGCAGGCTTGGTTGACCTCGCGCGAGGGCTCTCGGCGAGTCTCGTGTAGACTGCCCGCGCCCCGTTGTCGGGGTTTTGCAACCACCACGATGATCGATTGACCTCTTGAAGATCTGTCTTCAATGCGACGGGGTGACGAGCGACGCTGCGGTCGAAGTGTGCGAGCACTGCCGGCTGCCGTTGCTCGACGTGGAAGACGTGCACTACCCCGTGCGTCGCGGTGAAGGCGAGACCACGCACCCCATGTTGGGCAGTCGGCTCGCGGGCAAGTTCCGGTTGGTCAAGGTGCTTGGCCACGGCGGAATGGGAACGGTGTTCCGCGCGGTCCACGAAGTGAGCCACGTACCGGTCGCGTTGAAAGTGCTGCATTCTCGGTATGCCCGTCGTCCCGACTACCGCGCAGCGTTCTTGGCGGAGTCGCGGAAGGCTGGGCGAGTTTTGCACGAGCACTGTGCGCGGGTGCTTGACGTCGGTGAGGAACAGAACGGCACGGTCTATTTCGCGATGGAGTTGGTCGAAGGCCAAACCCTCGAAGAGTGGTTGCGCAGCCAGGGGCGCGCGGACCCTGCCGTGGTTGTCGAACTTCTGGTTCAGCTGTGTGGCGCGCTGACTGCCGCGCACGGCGTGGGACTCGTGCATCGGGATCTCTCGCCGCGCAACGTGATGGTGACGACGCGCGGTGAGTCACCCTTCGTTAAGGTCTTGGACTTCGGGATCGCGACGATGGGCGGGCTTGCGGAGTCTGCCGCGGAACCGGATGCAGCACGGGCAGACTTGGTGGGTGAGGTCGCTTCGTTCGCCAATCCGGCGTTTTCGGCGCCCGAGCACCTGGCGTCCTTAACGGTCGACTCACGGGCGGATCTCTACAGCCTCGGCGTTCTCGCGTGGGTGGCGTTGTGCGGTGAACTCCCGGTGGCCGGAGAAACGGCAGCCGAAGTTGCCGAGGCAACGCGGCGTGGGGAGATCGTGGATTGCGAATTTCCCCGTTCGGTGCCCAAGCGCTTGGTGAACTTGGTTCGCCGTCTCATCGCGCACGATCCTGCCGCGCGCCCACAGAGTGCGGATGAAGTGCGCCTCGAGCTGGAAGGACTGCGCCGCCCGTACAGTCCATGGCTCGGTCGCGTCGCGATGTTCCTGTTGGCGCTTGGGTTGGTTGCGGTCACTGCTGCCTACTCCTCAACGACAGAAACCCCAGTCCTCAAGTCCGGCACATCGACGCTTGCTGTCGCAGAGGCGACACCCTTGGAATCGCAGCGTCGTCGCAGCGATCAACTGGCGAGACTCACGTTCGATTTCGACGGCTTTGATCCGTCGAGGTTGCGGGTCATCGCCACGCCTGAAGGTGGCGAAGATCTGGTGTTCCCGTTGACGCCGATCCCCAGTGGCATCCAGCGCATCGTGATCGACGCCGCGCGTGATACGGGCTACGCGCGCTTGCTGAGGGCGACGGCTGAACAGGGCGCCCAAGGCCGCAGTGTGTTGTGGCGATTCACGTTGCCGGGTCGTCCACCGTTGGGGCAGGCATCCGTGTTTCTGGATGAC
This sequence comes from uncultured bacterium, assembly GCA_965534055.1. GTDB lineage: Bacteria > Planctomycetota > UBA1135 > UBA1135 > UBA2386 > CBESZZ01. The sequence continues at coordinate 2,916 of CBESZZ010000397.1, forward strand.
GTGGCGCCCGCGGTGACGTGGTCGCGAGAAGGCATTGCCAATCCGGTCAGCGTTTGGAACGGTGCTACGGAAGTTGGCGTCACGGTCGCGGACCATGGGGCATTGAGCTCAGTGCGCCTTGAAGCGCGCCTGGGCGCTGCGGCCGGTGCATTGGACGAAGCGAATTTGCCCGAGCAAAGCATCGACCCGGACGGTTCGATGACGCTGCCGCTTGAATCGATTCAGCGAATTGATGCGCAAACCATCACTGAGTTGTTCGGGGACCCGGGTGCTCTCGTGTTGCCGTCCAAGCCCGGCTACTTCCAGCTCGTCGCCACCGACGCCTCGGGAAACGTCGGTCGCTCCGCGCCCTTGCGATTCTCCAAGCTCGATCTGTTCGCGCCGAAGATCCGCGGTGTCGATTCGCCCGAGGGCCGCCAGTTCGTTCTGCACGGCAAGCGGTCCGCGCGCGTGCGTCTGGAACTGGATCGATTCGAACCTGGTCTGAAGGTGGAAGCGACATCCCCGGATGGAGCGGTGCAGAGTATCGACCAAACGCTGAAGAGCGGCACAGGGTTGCTGTTTGATCTGACCGCCGGCGAAGAGCTCGAAGGTGGACTCCAGTTCGTCAGTGGCGCGTGGAGCTTCACCATCCAAGACGTCGCCGGCAATCGCAGCGGCTTTGAAGTCGCGTTGAAGTTCGCGAACCGCGACACGGGCGTGGCTTTCCTTCCCGGTGCCGTCACGCCAACAGCTGACGCAGGCGAGCGGCGAGCAGTGGTGCTCGCGCAACTACTGGTGCTCGACGGCGAGCCGATGCAACTGCCCTTGACCTGTGGTGAGGCATACCGATGCGTCGACGCGGTGCTGGAGCAGGATGGTGTGCCGTTCGGTAGCGATCGAGATCCAACGGTGGCGACGCCGGCGGTGGTTTTGGATCGTTCTGTTCCCGGTGCGGCGGTCCTAAAGTTCGACGCGTTGCCCAGCGGGGTCTTTGAGTTGGTCTTGGCGTTCGCAGAATCCGACGCTCCGAGTGCGACCGCGGGGGGCGAGAGTTTCCGCATCGGTGTTCGAGTGCTGCGCCAACCGCCCACGATCTTTGTGGCGTCCGTTGTTGCCGGACGCTTCTTGAATGACTTCAAAACGGCGGGAGTACTGCGAGCCACGAGCCCGGACCGTGGGCTCCCGACGCTCAGTCAAGGACCCGCGGTTCGCATTGAACCGTCGGACGCCACGCTGCTGCGAGGACGCTTGTGGATCGGCACGCGGGAGTCAATCGCTCAAGACCTGCCGGTCCCGACGCGAGCCGATGCGCCGCTCTTCGACGGCATTCCCGTGTTCGAAGGCGAGAACGGCTTGGGTCTTGAGTTGCGCGACGTGCTTGGTCGTCCGGTGCGATGGAACCGAGACTCCGACCGCAACGGTGGACAGGTGACGGTTGCAGAGATCGCGGCTGCTCAGGCATGGACCCAGACTGCTGGCTATCCACGGGAAGCGCAGCCGATCGCGCGCTTCTTTCACACCGCCCAAGAAGCGCGCATCGCCGGCACAGAAGTTCTGCTCGAGTGGGGTCAGTCCACGCGAATCGCCGTGGATGCTCCCATTCCTTGGAGTG
>CBESZZ010000398.1:0-4505 GCA_965534055.1 uncultured bacterium
TTCAGGCCGTTGTTGCCCGGCTCGAGGACGTACCACTGGTGGAACAGTTCGAGATCGATCAGTCCTGGATCGTTAGGGACCGTGAACGACAGGGACGCAGTGCCGGTGCCTGAGGTCGTCACACTCTGCCAAACGTCAGGCGAGACCAGCAGGTCGCAACCCGGTGCTCCAGTCAACATCGCGGGCAGAGATCCACCGCTCCAAGTCGCATCCGAGAAGCCGGTGAACAGCGCGGCGAGCGCGTTCGCACGTCCGTCACGAAGCGTCACCGAGTACGACGCGTTGATGCGAGGCACGCCTTGGTTGCCAAGGCCGGGGGTCAAGCGCTCTGGCGCACACGTGGTGCGGAAGGACGGCTGCTGGATCAGGAACGAGCTGTTCCAAGATGCAGCGCTGCCTGGCGGACGCCTGAAGAAGCCGTTTCCGGTGGCTCCGGTGGTCAGGGTCGAGATGAACGTCGTGCGCGCCGAGTGATCCAATGCGATGAAGAAGTCTCCATCGACCGGAACCGGAGTCGCGAACGTCGCGGTGTAGAACGCTGCGGTTGCACCCACCGTCATCGTCGTTGTTGCGAGCGGCGTCGTGCTCGGGCCAGCCCCGGAGCCTGCGTAAACGCGAGCGTTGATGGTCTGTGATCCACCGGTGCTCATGGTGAACACCTCGAACGACTGCAGCAGGTTCATCCCCGTTCCGGAAACAGCGTAGGCGTATTCGTTCACGCCCCGCGCTCCGGTCAGAGTTCCGCCGGCCGCGTTCAGCTGACCGCAAGCACCCGGCACAGCCGTCGAACCGCGGCAACCTGCGCCGAAGGTGGAGAAACCTCCAACCCCCATGCCGACACCACCACTCACCACGAGACCGTAGTCCGCGTCGATCACGCCAACGGTTTCGACGTGCGAATCCATGATGACCGCGGTCGCGATGACGTCGACGGTCCATGAACCCTGGGCCGGATTCTGCACGAACACACACTCCACGGTGTTGATCGAGTCCTCAGTACCACCACTGACCGACCAGATGCCCTGCTCAAGGCCGTTGTTTCCCCAATACTGGGTGCCGTTGGGTGCCGTCACGCGCAACGACAAGTCGTTGATGCGATGCACGGACGCAGAGGGGTTTGCGGCGGGATCTGCATAGGTCATGCAAACCTTCAGGTCCGGCTCACCATTGCCCTCTGCGATGGCGTAGCTCGTCGTCGCACCCTGGACCATCACATCGGTCTCGTCGATCACCAGCGTCTTCGCGCGGTTATCGTACATCTTGCGCAGGCTCGGGAAGCCCCAGCCAACATGCTCCCGACGGTTGTCGGTGCTCGTTGAGGTGAACGGATACTGCGAGGCACTTGCGACTTGCAGCGCCTTCAGCGTGGTGAAGTGTGGGCGGTTGCTGTGACGGCTGCCACCCGGGTTGCGCAACGTGTTGCCGAAGATGGCATCCGTGAACATTTCGATCGCGATCACGTTGTGACCAGCGACGATTGGCGTTGCGCCCGACGTGCCACCGAAGTTGGCGCTCCAGTTACCCGAGGAATACCCCGGTGCACCGGTGCGGTCCGACGTGCCGATGCTGTCGTAGTAGGCGGACAGCGTTGGCTTGATGCGACCATCCGAAGCTGGCCCCGTGCTCCCGCTGTTTGACCAGCTGTCATCGGCCGGGTTGCTGTTGTCACCGTGGCGGACACCGCCAATGGAGAAGACGTTCTTCGCCCACGCCTGCGGACGCGAGTCCTGGTTGCCGGCGTTGCTTTGGCTCTGCGTCCACGAGATGTCGTGGTCGAAGATGATGTCGTCCGTGTCTGCGGATTCCGCCGTGTAGAAGAACGTGCGACCACCGCCCCAAGACGCCGTGGTGTGGCTCACGTCGTGCACGTTGACCAATTCATCGACGACCATGTAGCGAGAGCCGACCACGGACGTGTAGTTCGTGTAGAACTTGCCCGCGTCAGGAGCCATCCCGCGGACCGCGGGGTTGCTGGTGCCGTTGCCGAACACGATTCCGGCCGTTGCATGGCCGTGGGTCTGGGCTGCGCCGCCGCTGCGCACGTTGAGCGCACCACCGGTGAAGTCTGGGTGCGTGGCTTCGACGCCCTCATAGATGTGCGCGTTGACCCCAGTACCGGTCCAACCACCTTGGGTTTCGACGTAGTCGCCGCCGCCTTGGATCCGCGCGTTGTCCATGTCCAACTCGCTTGGCGTCCAACGATCAATCCACAGCACTTCGTCCATCGCTGCGACTTGCAGCAATTGATCGGCGCTGAGAGTGGCTTCCAGGAGCAGACTCCCTTCCTGTTCGTGATCGATGACTCCACCGACTGCGCGAATCTGGCGCATGAGCCCTGGCTTGTCGTTGTGCTTGTCGACAACCACGATGTTGTACCGCGTGGGCGGCAACTCTTGCTGGCCGTGTAGACCGATCAGCTTTGGATCCAACCGAAACGCGGGGTGGTAGGAACCGACCCAGCGAACCGATGTGATGTCACGCAGCGCGTTGACGTTCGCAGGGTCCATGCGCACCACGTATGCATTCTCGGGCAGGTAGCCATGCACTTCGCCACCGGCGGCAGCAATCGCTGCGCGATCACCGGCCGTGGGTGTGGCTGCGAGCTGGACAATCCAAAGCCTGGATGTCGCTGGCGCCCGGAAAGTCGCGTCCACGGCGAAGTTGCCGGCGGCCGGATCAAAAGTCGCGAGACGCAGCTTGAGCTGCGAACCGGACGATTGTGCGAACAGGGGCGCACCGCAAATCGCCAGTGCGAGTGCTGTGCAAGAGAGAGTTTTAGACATGAGTCGTTGCAGGAGGGAACAGCTAGCGCGGGGCGCGGGGTCTTGTGCGCCTTGATGCATCGCTTCGGAAAATCACCGGGCAGGCGCCGGAATGGTATCCGATATCCAGGCCGAATTGCGCATCGCGAGGCATCTCCGCCAGACCGCATGTACACGAAAAGGCCCGCGATTCCCGCTTCGAAGACGAAGCAGACACCGCGGGCCTCAATGAGCGATCTAGCCCCCGCTTTCGCGGAGGGAAGAATCAACTCACCTGATCAGCTGCCGATCGAGGCCGTGCCACCGTTCGACGAAGCAACACCCAAGGGGTTGTTCGTCGGGTCGCTCACGTACCACTGGTGATGCAGCATGATGCCGAGGAAGTTCACGTCGTTGGGGATAGGGAACGTCAGCGACGAAGTTCCGGCTGGAGTCGAGACGAAGAAGAGCGAGGAGTCCGGCGACACCAGCAGGTTGCAACCCACGGCTCCCGGGAACATCGCTGGCAGCGCACCGCCACTCCAAGTCGTGGTCGAGAAGCCGGTGAACAGCGCGACGACCGAAGACGACGGTGCGTTCGACAGCTCGACGGTGTAGGAACCACCGAGCAGTGGGCTTCCGGTTCCCGTCAGGGTCGGCGTCACGAACGCTGGCGCGCAGCTGGTGCGGTACGACGGAGTCGTCACGAGGCCAGACTGGTTCCAAGCGTTGGCGCCGGTGCGGAAGTAGCCCGTGCCTGCACTGCCTGAGGTCAGGTTCGAGATGTACGACGCGCCGGCGTGGTTGATCGCCACGTAGAACGTGCCATTGACCGCGAGTGGCGGACTAAACGTGACTCCGTAGAAACCAGGCGTCGCGCCGATCGTCACCGTTGCGGTGCCGAGCGTCGTGCCAGGCAAACCGCCAGCGTCGGCGTAGACCGAAGCCGTTGCCGAAACCGAACCGCTCACACTGGCCGTCCAGATATCGAAACCAGACAGCTGGTTCGAGCCGGTGCCTGCCACACGGTAGGCATACTCGTTGCCGTTGGTGCTGTTCGTCAGCGTGCCGCCAGCGGCGTTGAGCTGACCACAGCTACCCGGAACCTGCTGGCTGCTTGCGCAACCGGCTCCGAACGTCGAGAAGCTGCCGACAACCAGCGGTCCGCTGCCAGTCAGCACGCCACCACTCACAACGAGACCGTAGTCGGCGTCAACACCCGCGGTTTCGACGTGCGAGTCGGCGACGATCTCGCGACCGAGCACATCGACGCGCCATGCACCCGCGGCCGGGTTCTGAATGAACACGCACTCGACGGTGTTGAGGAGGTCTTCTGCACCACCGGAAACAGACCAGATACCCTGTTCCAGACCGTTGTTGCCCCAATACTCGGTGCCGTTGGGTGCCGTCACGCGCAGTGACAGGTTGTTGATGCGATGCATCGATGCCGCCGGGTTACCGGCCGGATCGGCGTAGCTCATGCAGATCTTGAGGTCGGGGTTGCCAGCGTTCACCTGGATGGTGTGCCGCGTGCCGTCACCCGGAGCCAAGATGTCGGTCTCGTCGAGCACGAACATGTTGGCGCGGTTGTCGTACATCTTGCGGAGGCTCGGGAAGCCCCAACCAACATGCTCACGACGGTTGTCCGTGCTACCGGCAGTGAACGCATACTGCGTTGCACTGGCGACCTGCAGCGCCTTCAGCGTGGTGAAGTGCGGGCGGTTGCTGTGACGGGTGCCACCCGGGTTGCGCAGCGTGTTGCCG
>CBESZZ010000399.1:0-4471 GCA_965534055.1 uncultured bacterium
ACCTCAAGCGGCCGATGAAGTTCCTCACGATCATGCTGCGACCCAACTGGCGCAGCTGGCTGGTGAAGGGATCGTTCGTGATCACCGCGTTCGGCGGCGTCACGGCGGCCATCATCGCGGCGAGGCTGTTCGGTTTCGAAGCGACCGCCGACTTCTTGCGTTGGCCCAACCTCCTCCTTGGCGCAGGCACAGCGGGCTACACGGCCATGTTGTTCGCTCAATGTGAGGGGCGCGACCTCTGGCAAAACACATCGCTGCTGTTGCCACACCTGCTCGTCCAAGCGGTGATGCTCGGCGGGTTGGCCATGCTGCCGTGGTTGGGTTCCACCGCCTTGGTGATCACCATCGTCGTCGCGGCGGTGCTGCACCTTCTCTGCGGGCTGCAAGAGCGCCGTGGAAAGCACGAGACCCGCAACGCGAAACAAGCCGCAGCGCTGCTGGGCCAAGTCCCCGCGTTCCGGTTTGCGCCGCGCAAGTCCCGCGCCGGGGCTCGCGAAGAGGACGAACAACGCGTCAGCGCATTTTGGCTCGGCCTCGCGTTGACCACGGGCGTCGCGGTGTTGCTACTCGGCCTTCTGGCCACCGCAACACTGACACCCGTGCTTGCCGTCGTACTCGCTCTCGCCGCGTTTGCGGGGACGTATTGGTACGAGCACGCCTACATCCAAGCCGGGCAGTTGCCGCCGCTCTCCTGACATTGCCCTTCTGACATTCGGTTCGCCATGACAACCATCGATTCGAATCCTCAAGACCTGAACGGTGCGTCCCCCTCCGGGGAGCCGCATGACGGCATGCGCGTCACGCCGCTTGAGAACTTCCCGCCTCCCGAGTCTTGGGATGACTGGAAAGAGCTCGACGCCAAGGCTTGGCCCAAGCGCGTCACCAAGCGCTACGGCTTGGTGCCGACCGTTTGCTTCAACTGCGAAGCTGCGTGTGGCCTCATCGCCTACGTTGACAAGGACACGCAGAAGATCCGCAAGATCGAAGGCAACCCCTACCACCCTGGCTCACGGGGCCGCAACTGTGCCAAGGGACCCGCCACCCTGAACCAGGTCGACGACCCGGACCGCATTCTCTACCCCATGAAGCGGGTGGGTCCGCGGGGCGAAGGTTCGTTCGAACGCACGACCTGGGACGAAGTTATCAAGACCCTGGGCGCACGCATCCGCAAGGCGCTGCAGGAGAAGCGGCTCACTGAGGTGATGTACCACGTCGGTCGACCAGGCGCCGATGGCTACGTCGATCGCGTGCTGCAAAGCTGGGGCGTGGACGGGCACAACAGCCACACCAACGTCTGCTCCGCGTCCGCACGGCTCGGCTACACGCTGTGGAGCGGGTTCGACCGCCCATCACCAGACTACGCGAACGCCAAGTTCACGCTGCTTATCTCCGCGCACCTGGAGACCGGCCACTACTTCAATCCCCACGCACAGCGCATCATCGAGAGCAAGATGAAGGGCGGCAAGATCGCAGTATGCGACGTACGCCTGTCGAACACGGCCAGCATGGCCGATGAGTGGCTGCCGACGGCACCTGGCACCGAAGCGCTGATGCTGCTCGGCTTCGCCCACGTCATCCTGCGCGACAAGACCTACGACCGGGAGTTCATCTACAACTGGGTCGACTGGCGCGGCTACCTGGCGGGCCACGACAAAGAGGGCGACTTCGACACGTTCCTAGCTTCGATCGAAGAACAGTATGCGTTCGCGACCCCGGACTACGTCGCCGAACAGACAGGGTTGCTCGCGGAGCAGATCGAGCGCATCGGGACTTTGATCGGCGAAGCTGGCCACGCCTTCTCGTCGCACGTCTGGCGCAATGCCGCATCGGGCAACGAAGGCGGCTGGCAAGTTGCGCGCTGTCTGCAATTCGTTTCGGTGCTGGTCGGCGCAGTCGGCACGGTCGGCGGCACGAACCCCAACGGCGTCAACAAGTTCGTCGCGGGAGCCCACACGAAGCCCTCACCACAGGAAGTGTGGAGCGAGTTGCTCTACCCGAAAGAATGGCCGCTCGCCCACCACGAGCTGTCCTTCCTGCTGCCACACCTGCTGCGCGACGGGCGCGGCAAGATCGACACCTACTTCACCCGCGTCTACAACCCCGTTTGGACCAACCCAGACGGTGCGATGTGGATGGATGTTCTGCGCGACGAGTCGCTGGTAGGGTGCCACGCCGTGCTGTCCCCCACGTGGAACGAAACCGCACGCTGGGCTGACTTCATCTTGCCGATGGGACTCGCAACTGAGCGTCACGACCTGATGAGCCAGGAGACGCATGCGGCCCAGTGGATTGCATTCCGTCAACCGGTGCACCGGGTGCTCGCGCAGCGCGAGGGCAAAGACTTCACCTGGACCTGGGAAGTGAACCCCGGCGAGGTCTGGGAAGAAGATGAGTTCTGGATCGCGCTCTCATGGGCCATCGACCCAGACGGAGAGCTCGGCGTTCGCAAGCACTTCGAGTCTCCTTACCGCCCCGGCGAGCGGATCACGATCGACGAGCACTACCAGTGGGTGTTCGAGAACTCGGTGCCCGGCCTCCCCGAGGCTGCTGCAGCCGAAGGCCTAACGCCGCTGGAATACATGCGACGTCACGCAGCCTTCGAGGTGAAGAACGACGTTTACGAAGTCCACGCGCGCCCGCTGAACATGGACGCGAGCGACTACGAAGTGGACGAGGACCGCGACGTCGTCCTGAAAGACGGCAAGATCGTTGGGGCGTGGGTCGACGGACAGGCCAGAGAAGGCTTCCACACGCAGAGCAAGCGGCTCGAGATCTTCTCGCAGACCATGAAGGACTGGGGCTGGCCTGAACACACAATGCCCGGCTACGTGAAGAGTCACGTCGACGAGAGTCAGCTCGACCGCAGCAAGGGTGAGTGCACGCTGGTGTCCACCTTCCGGCTGCCGACGATGATTCACACCCGCTCAGCCAACTCCAAGTGGTTGACCGAGTTGTCCAACACCAACCCGGTTTGGATCCATCCTGAAGACGCGAAGCGCATGGGCGTTTCCACGGGCGATCTCGTGCGCGTGTCCACGCGCATTGGTTACTACGTCAATGCGGCGTGGGTCACCGAAGGCATGCGTCCAGGTGTCGTGGCGTGTAGCCACCACATGGGTCGCTGGCAAACTTCTGCCGAGTCCGAAGGCAAGGGCGCCGGCAAGATCAGCAGGTGGCAGCTCCACGATGTCGACCTCACGTTTGAGGACGGTGTCATGAAGATTCGCCGCAAGCAGGGCGTGCAGAAGTTCGACAGCAAGGACAAGGACAGCAAGAAGGTCTGGTGGAGCAGCGGCGGCGTGCACCAGAACATGACGTTCCCCGTGCAGCCGGATCCGGTCTCGGGGATGCACTGCTGGCACCAGAAGGTTCGCGTGGAGAAGGCTCCCGAGGGCGACCGCTACGGCGACGTCGTTGCCGACACCAACAAGTCGATGGAGGTCTATCGCGAGTGGATGGCGCGTACGCGGCCAGCACCAGGACCGGGTGGACTCCGACGGCCACTGCACCTCAAGCGCGTGGTTCGACCAGTAGACGCCGCGTTTGTGCTGCCTAAAGAAGAGTAGTCGGCCGGTGGGTAACGGATGCCGTGCACGATGCTAGTCGCTGTGCTCGTCATCCCCCATTCGAAGGAAGGAACGCACTCAGTCGGCGCCAGCCGCAGACTGAGAAGTTCGAATTCGATGCAACCAAACTCGAGGCTGCGGACAAGTTCTCCTATGTGCCCCCTGCTTCGTCGAGTTTTTGGTGCTGTCCCAACATTGCCATTGTGCGCTCCGAGAGAAAGACCAGACCACCCTGCGCGGCGAACCTCCAACCCTGCGGTGGCAGCAACCTCCGCGGAATGAATCGATACTCCGAGGACGCCGCCATCGCTCGCGGCGCGTTGGCTGGGGACGCGCGAATGCAGCGTCGTTTCACTGAACGGCTGGAATGCGTCGACCGCATGTTGAGGTCGCGAAACCGCCGCATCGGTCAACCGCTGGGTCACGAAGACCTCGACGACCTCGCCCAGGAGGTGCGCGCAATCGCCTGGCGACGCCTTTCGGAATATCGCACGGTCGCGGCGCTGTCTTCCTGGGTGTTTGGCATCTGCGAATTCCAACTCCGCAATGCAACTCGCCGGCTGGCAAAACGACCTCCGCACATCGACGCCGACTCCTTGGATGTTCCGGTTCAGGCGACACAACCGCCGGAGTTCTTCGACGACGTGCACGACTGCATCCACCGACTTGAAGAAGACAACGAGGCCATTGTCCGCATGAAACACTTCGAGGGTTTCACCCTCGTCGAGATCGCGGAACGACTGCAACTCAACCTGAACACCGTGAAGAGTCGCTACGCAAGAAGCCTGCATCGACTGCGGACCTGCCTTGAAGCCAAGCGTACCATGGAGGACTTGTGACCGACTTACCGCGCGATCCACGGGATCTGCTGGATGCAGTTCTTTGCGGCGACCTGGATCCACAAG
>CBESZZ010000400.1:0-4461 GCA_965534055.1 uncultured bacterium
ATGCTCAGCGGCCGTGGTGCTACTCCACACGCCTTGTGCGAGCGGCAGATCGAGGAGCGTGGCGTCCGATCGACGCGACAGCGCGGACCATTCGAACCGACGGAGATCTTCGGGCACGCCGGCCAGCATTTCGTGTAGCCGGGCTGCCTCGCCCGTGCGCACAGCGAGATCAGCAACCGAGAGATTGGCACGAGCGGCGTTCTTGCGTTCCGCAAGGCGCAGGAGCTCTTCGCGTGCACGGCCAGCTTCCGCTTCAGCACGCAGTCCGGCTTCACGCTCTCTTGCCAGCACGGCTTCGGTGCGCGCTTCGTCGGCTTGGCTTCGGGCCAAGATCGCCTCATCCCGCTCCTTGGCGATGGCAACGGTCATCAACGCCGGCACGGTGACCAGGGCTAGCAACAGTCCACCGAGAATCAGCGCCGCGGCCGTGGCGCGAGCCGGATGGCGCTCGGACCATCGCCGCGCACGAAGGACCCAACCCATCGGGCGCGCCTGGATCGAACGACGATGCAGGAAGTTCTCAGCATCCCGACCGAACTCGGCTGCGGTCGCATACCGACGCGTTGGATCTCGCTCCATCGCGGTGAGGCACACGGTTTCTGCATCCACCGGAACAGACGGATTCAGTCGGCGCACCGACCGCGCAATGCCGTCAAGAATGCTGCGTCTGATGGCTTCTCCACCACCCGCGTCGTGCGCACAGCGGAGTGTCAGGAGCTCGAACAGCGTGACACCCAGTCCGTAAACGTCGGTCCATGGTCCGAGTCCCGGATCTTCACATTCGTCGCCATCCGCAGATGCTGCCTTGCCCTCTTTGCTTGTCGAACTGAGCGCTGGTTCAAGCTGCTCCGGTGCCATGTAGGGCAGTGAACCCAAGCGTGCGCCGGAACGAGTCAGCCGTTCTTCGCCCTCTGGGTAGGCCAACCCGAAGTCAAACAACAGCACACGCCCGCTCGGCGTCAGGAAGATGTTGGACGGCTTCACATCGCGGTGCAGGATGCCCGTCGCGTGGGCGTGTGACAGTGCCTCCGCAACACGCGAAGCAATGCGCACGCAAAACTGCACCCAGTTGCCTTGGAAGAGCCGCTGACCGCCCGCGTCGAATCCAGACTCGTTGCTAGCGTCGCCGGTACTGGACGTCTTCGATGCAGACGCTCGGCGCTCAGCCGATGTCGCAGTACGCGACCTGCGAGCGGAGGCGTCCGAGCGCTTCCCAGCACCCGTCACGTCGGAGCTACTTCGCTCCGCACGACGTGCGTCCCTCGCCATCAAGAGGGCACGCAGCGCGTCCGCACCAGAGAGATCCTGCGGCGCACGGTCATGCAACATCGCGAGCAAGTCACTGAGAGTCAGTCCTTCGACGTACTCCATGACCAAGAACGGCACGCCGTTCTCTTCACCAACGGTGTGCACCGGCAAGATGCCTGGGTGTGCCAAGCGCGACACACTTTCGACCTCGCGCTGGAAGCGTTCCCGCGCACCGCTGAACCAAAGGTTCTCAGGGCGAACGAGCTTGATGGCAACTTGCCGGTTGAGTGGTTCTTGCACCGCGAGGTGCACGACCCCCATCCCGCCTTGGCCGATCCGCTGCAGAATTCGAAACTCACCCAAGCGCTCTGGGACGCCGCCGGTTGATGCGCTCGCACCGCCATCTGACGCCGACGGCGGGAGCATTCCAGTGCGCCTCAGGATCCCGAGCTTGCGGCGGATCTCGACCTCGGCCTTGGGCTCCCGCGCACACACCTCATCGATGACCACATCGCCCTCGTCCTCAAGCCGGTCAAGAATTTCGCCGACCAGTTCGTCGACCGCGCCTGGGTCGGAACTAGAATTCGTAGAATCAGGTGGCGGCGGCATGGCCAGGCATCACGTGGGGGAATGCGGCGGGAACGAAGCGGTCCGACGGGCAAGGCAGAGCGGCGCCGGGATACGGTCCGGGAGTCTACCTCACTGCGACGAGACCGCTGCTACTGGCCAGGACACGCCCACACCACGGAGCGTTCACCAAGACCTCACCCCGGCGAGATTCCAGACTGAGCGATCGCGGAACGGCGTCAAAGACGCAATCACCCGCATCGGGCCAAACCGGCCCCGTCTCAGTTCATCTTGTCCCGAGCAGCCTTCAGGAACTCCGACCCGAGGCTCGACTTCCCTCCGGCACGACGTCGGGCGGTGCGCTCTGCGGGCGTCTGCTGGGTGATCGCGGGATCATCGACGGGTTCTCGCGCAAACTCCGGCGGCAGCTCGGCGGCCGACCTCGAGCCAGACCGTGGCGCCTCCAGAGCGTCGACATCGTCGAGGAACCCAAGCCCACCACCATTGCTCGGCTGTTCCGCTTGCGGCGCGAGGCCACTCACTTCGTCGTCGCCAAGCACGCGATCAAGCGCCGACGTCAGACCCGAGCCGCGTCCGCCCTGTAGATCCTCGTTCGCGTCAAGCGCCTCGAACGCCATCTCCATGGACTCTTCGAGGCTCATGGTCACGTCGTCCAAACTCGCGATGCCTCCCGGCGGCTCAAGCACGCCGTCGCGCGCCAGCTTCACCAGGAGCTGATACACATCGAACAGCGGCAGCCCCATCACGGACACGAGTGAAACCGGAGACTGCTCACCGTTGATCTGCGCGAGCAGTTTGATTTCCAGCATCCCGAGATCCATGCCCCCCATGCGGGCATACATGTCTGGGGTCGGCTGGATCGGCGCAGTCGGATCCGGGAACACCGGAATCATCGACTGCCAATCGTCCACGCGCTTGCTGCATTCGAGCAGGATCGGCGTCGCGCCGAGGCGCAGGTTGTACGTCGTTGCGAACTCCGGAAGTTCTTCGAGTCGCTTGTAGAAGAACCGGCACGACGACTGATCGCGCAGGAAGTCAAACAGCACTTCCTGGCCGAGCACGCGCATGACATCCCGCAGCTCGGACTCACGGAACACACCGAGTTCCGCAAGGCTGGTGAACACCGGCTGACCATCAGCAGCACGGCGGGACTCAGCCTCACGCAGGTGGTCTTCGCTGATTTCGCGATGCTGCATCGAATCCTGCCCCGGCAGTACTCGACGGATCATGTGGTGCGGATCCAAGTAGGCTACGCGACCGTTTTGGATGTAGATGTCGAGTCGGTTGTCTTCCTTCTCGAGGCTCACGCAGCCAAGGTGCTTGCCAGACGCAAGCATCTGCAGCACTTCTTCGATGCTGATGAAGTCACACATCCCGCCGAAACTGAAGTCGCGCGACGAGCCACTCTCGAGAATTGCACGATCGATCGCGGTGGCGAAGCCGGTCAACGTCGAGATGGAGAACATCGCGCCGAGCACCCATTCCGCCGCCCGAATCTCGTCACCGGAATCCTGTGGGTGCATGTGCTTGCGCATGCCCTTGCGCAACCTGGAGAACAAGAGCTCCGCCAGCACGTCGCGGGTCTCGTGCTTCGTGCCCTCCATGCGGTGCTTGCGGCTCACGAGGTTCGCCGTCAGTTCGAGCAGGTGATCGAACCCCTCGCTGGCGTCACCACTGCTGAGAGCTGCGAGATCCCGAACCAACGCGTCGGCCGCTTCGTGGATGACCTCGTTGATCTTCTCGAGATCTACCTCTTCTTCTTCCACAGGCGTTTCCGCGGCGAGCTCATCTGAGGAGACGGAGGGCTCGTCAACGGCTGTTTCGTCGATGTCTGTAGATTTTTCGCTCATGGGTAGGCTCCGTTTTCATCGACGCCATGCGAGGGGGTTCTTGACGGCCTTTGCCCCAAGCTCTCCTGCGGCCGATGCCATGGGGAGAGACCATCGGAAGCTCTGACCCGGGGGCTATGCTTCGCCCTCTGCTGCGGCTCCACGTGACCGACAAACACCCCTTTCCCCAACGATTTGACATGCAGTTCGAGACCCCGGACGACCACCTAGTTCAAGCACGGGCACTCTTGCGCTCCCTCGAACTCGAAGAGTGCGACGATGTGCGCATGCGCCTGCCGTCGGGTCATCACACCTCGATCCCCCTGCCCTGCAAATCCGAGGATGGCCGCGTATTCATCCTGAAGTACTTCGTGCCGCCGGCGGAGGGCGTCTACTACCCCGCAGGGGTCCGCATGGAGGACTATCCGCGGCGTGAAGCGGCCTTCTACCGCTTCCTGCAGTCCACGGACCGTGGCCGCGTCCTCCTGCCGGTCCCTCAGGTCGTGCTCATGGACTCTAAAGATCCGCCGCGCTGGCTGTTGCTAGAGCGCATCCCTGGTGCCATCGGACCAGCGGAGGAGATCCTGAGCCAAGACCACGTCTTTGAGCTCATTCAAAAGCTTCAGGCGATCCCCAAGGAGCGCCTCATGGGCCGCCGTGACTTCCCATTGAACCACTGGGATCCGGTCAGCTACCTCGACCGCATCCGCTTGATGTACGACCCGGTGCTCTTCGTCATCGGGGAGCAACGTTGGACGTGGGTGCAAACGTTCTTCAAAGAAGCGCTCCGCTGGAC
>CBESZZ010000401.1:0-4449 GCA_965534055.1 uncultured bacterium
TAGTTTCCAATAACGAAAGGTGGCGCCGAACTCTGCAAGCGAATATCGCTTGCGAAGTATTTTGTTTCTAAAGCGCGCGGCTTGACCGCGCGAGACTCGTCCGGCGCGCGGGTGGTGAAGTGAGGTGAGGTGAGGTGAGGAGCGACTCGCGGCACAGTGCGCGCGCGTCGATGGTTGATAGCCGCTTGGTCACGACTCCGTCACCGCGGCGGCCATGGTTTTTCTTGAACGCAACAACGCAGACCGCGGGGGATCGGCCACATCTATCACGCATCGCGATGAACCAATGATGCATCGCTGTGACAAGACGGCGTCCATGGCGCGACCCGCACATCGGGGCACCGCAGCATCAGCCGCCGACCTGTCCGCGCGGCGGATGACGAGGCGACTCGTCGCACCACCAAACCGCGTCACGCCAACGCGTCGCCGTACGACGCATCCAACCAAAGGGCCCCCCACACCAAAAAAACTCGATTGCGGGAAGGGGAAATCGCCCCCCATGCGTCTCCCCCCCCAGCACCGGCCAACTCCACTGGCCTCTCACCCATTGACCGGGCCTCGGACGCGACTCTTCGTGATATGGTCCGCGCCCTGCCGGGCGCCGCGAATCGCGGATCAACGAACAGATCGCCCTGAGCAGTACGCCCAGAACAACCGACCACGACACCCATGACCGAACAACCGACTCCCGACGACATCGCGCAGGTCGAGAAGCTGCAAAAAGCCTACGCCTCCATGAAGGAGGAAGTCCGCAAGGTCATCGTTGGCCAGGATCAGGTGGTCGACGAGCTGTTCATGGCGCTCTTCTGCCGCGGGCATTGCCTGTTGATCGGCGTCCCGGGTCTGGCGAAGACGCTGATGATCTCGACGCTGGCACAAGTGTTGTCGCTGAAGTTCAGCCGCATCCAGTTCACTCCTGACCTCATGCCGTCGGACATCACCGGCACCGAGGTCATCCAAGAGGACAAGACGACCGGAAGCCGGGTGTTCAAGTTCCTGCCCGGCCCAATCTTCGCGAACGTGGTCCTGGCTGACGAGATCAACCGGACGCCACCGAAGACCCAGGCTGCACTGCTCGAATCGATGCAGGAGTATCAGGTCACCGTCGGCGGCCAGCAGCACAACATCGAGAAGCCGTTCTTCGTCCTCGCGACGCAGAACCCCATCGAGCAGGAGGGCACCTACCCACTGCCCGAAGCCCAACTCGACCGTTTCATGTTCATGGTCAAGGTCGACTACCCAGACATGGACGAAGAGCGGGAGATCCTGCGTCGCACGACCGAGGATTCGAAAAGCGATCTACAGCCGATCCTCAACGCTGAGGAGATCCAAGAGCTCCAGCAGATCGTCCGCCGAGTGCCCATCGCAGACCACGTGCTCGACTACGCGCTCAAGCTCACACGCATGACGCGGCTCACCACCGACGAGGCACCCGAGTGGTGCAAAGAATGGTTGGCTTGGGGTGCCGGCCCTCGCGCGAGTCAGAACCTCGTGCTCGGCGCCAAGGCGCGCGCGCTGTTGAGCGGCCGCTTCTACGTCTCGGCAGAAGACGTCCGCGCAGTAGCCCATCCGGTGCTTCGCCACCGTTTGGTGACCAGCTTCTCGGCGGAAGCCGAAGGCGTCACCACCGACACCGTGATCGATCGCCTGCTGGAAGAGGTCAAGCCCAACGACAGCGAAGCGCTGCAAGACGGCAAGCTGCCCAAAGTGATCAACCAATAGTTCGGTGGCTGACACCGAACAGAAGAACTACCTGGATCCGCAGGTACTCGCCAAGGTTGCCAAGCTCGAACTGCGGGCGCGACTGGTCGTCGAGGGTTTCCTCACGGGGATGCACAAGTCGCCCTACCGCGGCTTCTCCGCGGAGTTCGCGCAGCACCGGGAGTACGTGCCCGGCGATGACATCCGCTTCATCGACTGGAAGATCTACGCCAAGTCCGACCGCTACGTGATCAAGGAGTTCGAAGAAGAGACCAACCTGCGGGCGCATCTCTTCTTGGATCAAAGCGAGTCCATGAGCTACGGCCACGAAGGCGGGCTCACCAAGTTCGACTACGCGGCCACGAGCGTCGCGGCACTATCGTATTTGATCCAGCAGCAAGCAGACGCGGTCGGCCTGTCGGTGTTCGACGAGAAGGTCGCGCGGACGGTGCCGCCCAGCAACACGCGGGCGAACCTGAACAACCTGTTTCAGACGCTGACCGCAGCGAAGCCCGCATCCAAGACCAAGATCGGCGCGGTGCTTCACGAACTCGCTGCACAGGTCGGCAAACGCGGCATGGTGCTCGTGTTCTCCGACCTGTTCGACGACACCGACGAGGTGCTGAAGGGTCTGCGCGAACTGGTGCAGCGAGGCCACGACGTCGTCGTGTTCCACATCCTGGATCGCGACGAAGTGGAGTTCCCGTTCGAGCGCATGACGCTCTTCGAAGGCATGGAAGAGATGCCAGAACTTCTGGTCGACCCCAAGTCCCTGCGCGACGCATACCTGGCCGAGATCAGCGAGTTTGAATCCAAAGTTCGCAAGGGCTGCCAAGCCCAAAAGATCGACTACGTCCGAGTGACGAACCGTCAGCCACTCGACGTTGTGCTGTCGTCCTACCTGGCCGCCCGTGCGGCCCGGGCGAAGCGTTTTAGATAATCGTGAGCTTCCTCAACCCCGCCCTGCTGGTCGGTGCTGCGCTCCTCGCGGTGCCGCTCATCATCCATTTGCTCAACCGGCAGCGGCATCGCCGGCGGCCTTGGGCGGCGATGACGTTCCTGCTCAGCGCGTACAAGAAGCAGCGTCGCCGCCTGAGGCGCGAGAACCTGCTGCTGCTGTTGCTGCGTTGCCTGATTCCCGTGCTGCTTGCGCTCGCCATCGCGCGTCCAGTCTTGCAGGGCGCGTCAGGTTTGATCGGCTTGACGAGCACCGCACACCACGTGCTCGTGATCGACGCCAGCTACAGCATGGGCGCCCAGATCGAGGGCGCTGAGAGCCCCTTCGACAAGGCCCGCGGACTGGCCACCGATCTCTTGGATCGACTGGCCGAACAGCCAGGCCATCGTGCGACCCTTGTTTGGGCCGGCCAACGCACTCGATTCTTGGTGCGCGACGAAGGCAATTTGCAGCGGGTTAAGAACGCCGTGCTCGCACAGCGCCGCCCGGAAGACTCTTCAGGCGATCTCGCAGAAGCGCTCCGTGAAGTCGCGGACCTCGTGGTCGACACCCCTGAATCAGACTTCCGCGTCGTGGTCTTCACCGACCTGCAAACACGCGCCCTAGGCAACCCAGGCCCAGGGAAACCCACGCCCCCCACTGGGGACCCAGTCGAGCCCTCGGCACCCGCCCCAGGGACAGCGTCCGACCCGGAGATCGAGACCAGTGATGCGACAGAGTTCACGGACACGGCTCGCGATGCACTCGCGCGCATTGCCGCCCGTGACGGAGCCGAAACGCTCGTGCTGGACGTCGGCCCCATGGGCCGCAACGGCGGCGAAGCCGAGAACCTGCAACTCACGGGTTTGGGCTTCGACGAACTCACGGTGCCGGTCGCAAAGATCCCCGTCCCGGTCATTGCCACCGTGCGTAACACCGGATTGTCGATGCGCGAAGTCCAAGTCACGCTGGAGATCGATGGTGAGAGTCCGCAGCGGGAACTCGTCGAAGTTCCCGCTGGCGCCGAAGTCGAGGTCGAGTTTTTCCCAGTCTTCCGCGACACCGGCGTCAGCCGGCTGCGCGCATCGTTGCGCGCTGACGCTCTGACCGCCGACGACGCTTGGGTGCGGACCGTCGAAGTTCGCGATCGCCTCAGAGTGCTCTTGGTGGAGGGTTCCTCCGAAACCGACCCTGAACTCCAGTATGCCACGCTGTTCCGTCGGGTCTTGGATCCCACCAGCGGCGAGGGTGCTCCGGATCTAACGGTGTTTGCACCGCGCGTGGTCGACCACTTGGCGTTCCTCGCCGGAACGATCGACCCCGCCGACTTCGACATGACCGTTCTCGCAGGCGTCGAGCGACTCAGCGAGCCAGCCGCGGCGAAGCTTCGCAACGCCGTACAGGCCGGCAAGGGTCTCTTCGTGATCCTCGGACCGAACGCCGACGTCGCGAACTACAACTCACTGCTAAACGTCGGGGACGCGCCGCTCCTGCCGGTACAGCTCGCCGAAGAAGCCGGGATTGCATTGCGCAGCGAGGTCGCAGAGCGCGCCAAACTGACGCCTCGGGCGGAAATCACCGCACCAATGCATCCTGTGTTGACCGACTTCCGCGACGAAGTGTTCGCGCAGATCTTTGCATCAACACCGATCTATCGCTGGATCTCCATCGCCCGCACAGAGATCGATGACGAGCGTGTGCAGGTCCTGGCCAAGATCGACGACGCAGCGCAGAGCCCGTTCCTCCTCGCGACATCCAGTGGTGAAGGCCGCGTCGTGTGGATGACGAGTCTCCCCACCTACGGAGCATCG
>CBESZZ010000402.1:0-4431 GCA_965534055.1 uncultured bacterium
TGACGATCCCGCGTGTCCGGAAAGAAGTCTACCCCGAGATCACTCCGAACATCATCTCGGTCACCGTGCCCTACCTGGGCGCGACGCCAGCCGAGGTGGAAGAAGGCGTCAACATGCGCATCGAAGAGGCGGTGCGTGGCGTCACTGGGATCGACAACGTGACGTCGAGCGCCTCGGAAGGCATGGGCTCGGTCACGATCGAGACCCTGCAGACCGCGGACCTCAGCCGGGTGTTCGAAGATGTGAAAAACCGCATCGACGGCATCACCACGTTCCCCGAAGAAACCGAAGAACCGATCGTCCAACGCGCCACGTTGCGCAAAGAGGTGATCAGCGTTTCGATTTTCGGCCAAGGCGCCGACGAACGATCGCTCAAGGAGCTTGGCGAAACCGTTCGCAGCGAGCTCTCGCTGATCTCTGGCATCACGCAGGTTCAGCTGGATGCCGTGCGCCCCTACGAAGTTTCGATCGAAGTCAGCGAAGACAACCTTCGTCGGTATGGACTGACTTTCTCGGAAGTCACAAACAAGATTCGCAGCACCTCCGTGGACTTACCCGCCGGTTCCATCAAGGCGGAGGGCGGCGACACGCTGCTGAGGATCAAGGGGCAGGCTTACGACCGCCAAGACTTCCACGACATCGTGCTGCTCACGGACCCCGACGGCACGCGGATCACGCTCGGCGAAGTCGCAACGGTTCGAGACGGCTTCGAAGAAACGGACCTGCTTGCGCGTTTCGACGGGGAACAGGCGGTGATCGTCAAGGTGTTCCGAGTCGGCAACCAAGACGCCATCGGGATTTCGGACTCGGTCAAGGCATACGTCGAAGAGAAGCGCCCCAGCGTCGAAGCATCGGGCCTATCGATCACGACTTGGCGCGATGACACCGTCATCCTTCGTGGCCGGATCAGCCTGCTGCTCAACAACGCGCTTACAGGCCTGATCCTGGTGATCTTGATCCTGTCGCTGTTTTTGAAGCTTCGACTTGCGATGTGGGTGGTGATCGGCATCCCGATCTCCTTCCTCGGCGCCGTGGCGCTGATGCCGGTCTTCGACATCTCGATCAACGTCATCTCGCTGTTCGCGTTCATCGTCGTGCTCGGCATCGTGGTCGACGACGCCATCGTCGTTGGCGAAAACATCTACAAACACCACGAACGCGGGGAGCCGCCGCTTCGAGCTTCGTTGTTCGGCGCCAAAGAAGTTGCGGTGCCCGTGGTGTTCGCCGTGTTGACAACGATCACGGCCTTCCTGCCGATGTTCAACGTCCCAGGCACCGACGCGCAGATCTGGAAGGTGATCCCGCTCATTGTGATTCCGACGCTGGCGTTCTCGCTCGTGGAATCGAAATGGATCCTTCCAGCACACCTGACGTTCATTCCGAAGCACGACGAAAACCACCGACCAAACATCATCGTGCGCGGATGGGGCCGGGTGCAGGGCGTGTTCTCCAACAGCCTGGATTGGTTCATCGCCAAGGCCTACCAGCCGTTCTTGGATCTCTGCCTGCGATGGCGTTACACGACCTTGACCGCCGCCGCTGCGCTGCTCGTGGTCGTCGCGTCGCTGGCCGCCACTGGCTGGGTGCAGTTCATCTTCTTCCCGAAAGTCGAAGGGGACAACGTGGTGGTCAGCCTGAGCATGCCCCAGGGCACGCGCGCGCAGGTCACAACGGAGTACATGAAACGCATCGAGAATGCCGCGATCGCACTCGGCAAAGAACTCGACAAGGAAAACCTCGAGCTGCACGAAGGCGAGGAGCCGCAAGCACCGATCTTCCAGCACATGCTCGCGACGATCGGGGCCAAGCCCTACTCGCTCGAGCAGTCACAAAACGGCGGCAACAAGGGCGCGACGTTGGACAGCGGCGGACACGTCGCCGAACTCAACATTCAGCTCGCGCCATCGGAAGAGCGCTCGATCGGCTCTGAAGAGATCACCGGCAGGTTGCGCGATGCGGTTGGCGTCATCCCCGATGCAACCGAACTGTCGTTCTCCAGCTCGCTGTTCAGCACCGGCAAAGACATCGACGTGCAGCTGACGCACGATGACACCGCGGTGCTGCAAGCGGCATCCGAAGAGCTGAAGTCTGCGCTTCGTAGGTACGAAGGAACCCAGGACATCTCGGACAGCTTCGAGCTGGGCAAGCGAGAGATCACCCTGAAGATCAAACCGGAAGCCGAAGTGCTCGGGCTCTCGCAGGGCGACCTAGCAAACCAGGTGCGCCAAGCGTTCTATGGCGAGGAAGCGCAGCGCATCCAGCGCGGCCGCAACGACGTGCGCGTGATGGTTCGCTATCCCGAAACTTCGCGACGTAGCTTGGGCAACTTGGATGAGCTACGCATCCGCACGCCGGACGGCCAGGAAGTGCCCTTCGAAGAAGTCGCCTCGGCGTCTTGGGGTCGCGGATTCTCTACGATCCAACGCGCGGACCAGCGACGCATCATCCGCGTCTCTGCCGAAGTCGACGAAGACGGTGGCGGCAACGCCGACACCATCAACAAGGAGCTGGCGGCAACCTTTCTGCCGGAACTCGTGTCGAAGTACAACGGCTTGAGCTTCGGCTTCGAAGGCGACCAGAAACAGAAAGCCGAAGTCATGGGCGGTTTGGTTGAAGGCCTGCTGTTCGCACTCTTCTTGATGTATGCACTGATGGCGATTCCCTTCAAGAGCTACCTGCAGCCGCTGATCATCATGTCGGCCATTCCGTTTGGTCTGGTGGGCGCGATCTTGGGTCACGCAGTCTTGGGCTACAAACTGTCGATCATGTCGATGTTCGGCATCGTGGCTCTCACCGGCATCGTGGTGAACGACAGCCTGGTGCTTGTCGACTTTATCAACCGCAAACGTCGCGAGTGCGGTGAGAAGACCGAAGAGGTCATGCTCGCGATTCGCCAAGCGGGCGGCCACCGCTTCCGCCCGATCCTGCTCACGTCACTAACCACGTTCGCCGGGCTCACCCCCCTGATGCTGGAGAAGAGCGTGCAGGCACAATTCTTGATCCCGATGGCGGTGTCCCTAGCGTTCGGCGTGCTGTTCGCCACGGCCATCTCGCTAGTGATCGTGCCGACGCTGTATCTCGTTCTGGAAGACTTGCGTCGCGGATGGAAGTGGCTCTACGGCAAGTCGGAGCCCGTGACCGAAGTGGTGGCCGCAGACAATCCCGGCTACGCACACAGCGCTCCGGACGCCTAAGCGCACCGGGGAGCCAGACTCCCCGCGTGCGGCTAGGATCGAAGCCATGAACCGCCCGCTCATGGCTTTTGGTTTCGGATCCGCGATTTGCCTGGCGCTGACGAACCTCGCGAAGGCCCAGGGCCAAGACCCGGACAAAGACCGCGACGGGCTCTCGGACTTTCACGAGATCCACAAGCACTACACCGATCCAGGCAAAGCCGACAGCGATGGCGACGGCGTGCCGGACGGCGATTGGCTTGAACGGCGCGAGTATCAGTACACAGTCCGCACCGTCGTGCAGGTCATGCGGCCGGTCACGATCGAGTATCTGACCGACGACTTTCAAGACGCGCGAGTGCTCGACGAAACAGCCACCCACGTCGAGTTAGAGGTCATCCACTATCCGTTCAACACCGTCGCATCCGCCATCACGGCGAATCCCGATTGGCAACGCAAACGGCGAGAACTTCGCGAGTGGATCGCGCCGGGCCCCACGTCGGACTGGACCAACGGGCTCCGCAAGCGAATCGCCGCAGACCTCGCCAAGGCCGACATTGAGCTGGCCGAACTCGATGACCGCGAAGCGGTGCAAGCGCTGTCGCACTTCCTGCTGAGGCGCGCGAACTACGAGAGCGGCTTCACGACGTTCGTGACCGCATACGACGAGAAGGGTCAACCATCGGTGCCTGAGGATCTTCGCGGCGATCGCCAACTCAAGGAGTTCGAACAGAACTGGGCCCGACAAACTTCCGCGCGCGGGATGTACGAAAACCAGGTCCGCGGCAGCTGCACGTCGACGGCGATCTACATGAGCGGATGCCTGAAAGCCGCGCAGGTGCCGACACGCACCGTGCTGTGCATCCCGGTGATCGACGCGAACGACGACGCGGAAATGCGGATGGTCGAACGCAACATCCAGCACCCGGGAGTGCGCGCGCAGATCTTGACCGCGATGCGCAAGTTGCAAGGCTCTTGGGCTTCGCACACGTTCAACGAAGTGTTCGTCGGCGATCGCTGGCGACGCCTAAACGGCAGCAAGCTCGGTCAGGGCATCTACGACCCCAATCTCTTCGGGTTGATCACCCACGTCGGCACCTTCCGAGACTGGGCCGACGCCCGCTTCTGGGAAACCGTCGGTCGACGCCAGAAGGGCGCCAATCAAACCAAAGACGACCTCTTCGGTGGCCCGAACCCCTACTCGACGATCTCGCTGCGCGACGCCTTCGGCGCTCACTGCGCCCTGGAATGCCCGGAC
>CBESZZ010000403.1:0-4400 GCA_965534055.1 uncultured bacterium
TCTCTTACTCATAGCTCTCACGAAAGGTGTGTGGTCTCCGGCGGCATGCCGGTTCTTCCCACACGGGATTTAGCCGCTGCAAGCATCGCAGCGATCTCTTGTCGTAACCGAAGATTCGAGGCACAGACCCTGCGCATGAATCACTCACGCGCATTGAATGCATTTCTCAAATCCCCTTATGCGTTCGCAGACCTGTCGCCTTCCAGGGAGGCTCGGGCATGGACAGCAGACAGACGAAAACAGTGACGGACCATCCTGGTGGTCATGGTATTGGGACGGTCGATCTCTCGTCTGTCCGGCTCAGTGGGTCGATGTCTCCCAACACTCAGCAACGAGCGTAGGCCACCAACCACACAGCCTAGATAGCGGAATCAAGGCCGCGGAATCCACTGTTTTTCGGGTTTTGGGCAGTTTCTGCCAATCCGGCGAGGGGGGAAACGGCCCAGAGGCAATATTGGACCACTCCGAACGGGAGATGGCAGCCGACACGCTTCACCGGACGGACGCGCCTCGGGGAAGGAAAGGGGGCGGAGATTCGTCAGATCAGTGCCAGAGCCGCGCGCCGAAGCTCCCCGATGAACCATCGGGCGCGCTCGTGGAATCCGGCCCCGCCACCACTGCCCTTCCGCCACGGCCCAGGATAGGTTCCCCGGTGAACCGCACCGCGCCCACACTCGCTCGCTCTTCCACGCATGACGACTCACGCCGACCCGACCCGCTCTTCGAGACCGCATCAGCAACAGTTGGAGGAGACAGCCGCATTCCTCGCCGCCGTGCGCGAACGCGTTGGCACCGTCGTGGTCGGCCAGGACGTGGTGGTCGAGCGCGTGCTGATCGCGCTGCTCACCGGCGGCCACCTGCTGCTACAGGGCGTACCGGGGCTCGCGAAGACCCTGCTGGTCGCCGCGGTCAGCAAGACCATCGATCTGCATTTCTCGCGCGTCCAGTTCACCATCGACCTGCTGCCCTCGGACATTCTCGGTTCCGAGGTGCTCGACCAGAAAACCAACGAGTTCCGCACGCACCAGGGACCGATCTTCACCAACCTGCTGTTGGCCGACGAGATCAACCGTGCAGCACCCAAGGTGCAAAGCGCGCTGCTCGAGGCCATGCAGGAACGCAAGGTGTCGATCGGCAAAGAGACCTACAAGCTGCCAGCACCGTTCCTCGTGATCGCGACGCAAAACCCCGTCGAACAGGCAGGCACCTTCGAGCTGCCCGAAGCGCAGCTCGACCGCTTTATGCTGCTGCACCGCTTGGACTACCCCACGCCGGAAGAAGAGCTCGAAGTGCTGCGACGCAACGCCAAGCTCGGCGTGTCGCGGGACGGCAAGGGCGCTGTGGCCAAGACCGAGTTCGACGTGCTTGACGACAGGCCCGTCGGCAGCGTTGAAGACCTTGCGCGCGCCATGGAGCTCACCCAGACGGTGCACGTCAGCGAGACCTTCATGCAGCATGCGATCGCGGTGGTCTCGCGCACGCGGCAGCATCCTGAGCTTGAGCTGGGCTGCAGCCCGCGCGCGGGCATCTCCCTGGTGAAGGCTTCGCGCGCGCGCGCACTGATTCTCGGCCGCGACCACGTGCTCCCGGAAGACCTCTTCTCGCTCGCCGAGGATGTCATCATGCACCGCATGCGTCCCACCTACGAAGCGCTGGCCGACGGCCGTACCGCGAAGAAGATCCTGCGGGACATCCTGGACGAAGACACGAAGTGACGGCTGACGTCCACAGCAAGTTGCGCCGCGGAGAAGGCGAACTCGAGCACATCGAGCCGTTCGACTCGCGGCGTTTTCAAATCGCGATCCGCGCGATCGCCGACAGCCTGAACTACGGCACGGACAGTTCGCGCTTCATGGGTTCAGGCGTCGACTACGTGCAGTCGCGCCCCTACGTCTACGGCGATCCCGTGCGGGCGATCGATTGGCGCGTTACCGGCCGCACCGGGCGTGTGCACGTGAAGGATTACGAGGCGCCAAAGAGCGTGCCTGTCTATCTGCTCCTCGACACGTCGGCTTCGATGACGCTGCAGTCGGGCAAGCAGAGCAAGTACGCCATGGCGCTGCACATTGCAGGTGGCTTGGCGTTCGCAGCACTTGACCGGGTGAGTCCCGTGGGCGTGCTCGGCGCCGGCGACTCCGAGTTTCGCGTCGAGCCGAGCCTGTCCAAGACCAAGATCATGCAGTGGCTGCTGCGACTGCGGCGCTTTCGCTACGACGAGGGCACCACGCTGGGTCGCCGATTGCTGCAGCTGCAAACCGACCTGCGCCAGACTTCGGTGGTGATGGTGCTCAGTGACTTGCACGATCCCGAAGCTTCAGCGGCGATGAAAGTACTCGGCCAGCAGCACGACGTGGTGGCGCTTCAGCTTCAGGACCCGGCGGAGACGACGATTCCCGGTGCTGGCTTGCTGCGCGCGCGTGAAGCGGAAACGGGCCGCACGTTCGTCACGCACGGCCGACGCCTTGCGGCGATCGAACAGGATCGACTTGCGGCGGACCTGCGACGCGCGGGGGTGGACCACCTGCTGCTGCGAACGGATCAACCGTTCCTGCATGCGTTGCGCAACTTCTTTGTGGGACGCGGACTTCTTGGCGGTGGCGGACGATGAGCAAACAATCCATGCACAAACGCAGCTTGGTGTTGAGCGGACTCTACAGCGCGACGGTGCTCCTGTTCGTCACGGTGTTGCTGCCGTCTGCAAGCGCGCAGACCGACCCAAAGGCTCCGCAAGATCCGCCGGCGTCTACGGGCGACGGCGGCTTGACTTCGGCGCAAGAACACGACGTCCCCGTCGGCATGACGCTGCGTCTTCCGAACATCCTCCTCGAAGGCCCCCCACTCGTGGCAGTGCGCCCTGCGCGTCACGAAGCATTCGTCCTCCGCATCGCGGAGCAGTCGCCCCACGGCACCATGACGCGCTACACCTTCGAGTGCTACGCCCTGGAGCCAGGCCTCTACAACCTCACCGATGCGTTGCGCCGGCCGGACGATTCGATCCCCGAGGGTCTGCCCGAAATCAACGTCAAGGCGATCCCCCAGCTACCGCCAGGTCAGGTCCTGCCAGCGGAGCTCGAAGTGCTCGACCCACCGAAAACGGGTGGTTACCGGACGTGGCTGATCGCCGGCGGCATCCTCTGGATCTTTGGCTTGATCACCCTGCTTTACCTGCGCTTTCGCAAGCCCGTCACTGCGGAGGAGCGCGCGAAGAAGCAGAAGCTCACCCTCGCCGACCGGCTTCGTCCATTGGTCAAAGCGGCATCGCGCGGTGAGCTGGATAGCGCCGGCAACGCGGAGCTGGAGCGGCTACTGCTCGCTACCTGGCGTCACCGCTTGAACATGGGCAACCTGCAACCCGCGGAAGCCATGACGAAACTGCGCGAGCATCCGGACGCCGGAGCGTTGATGCGCGCGTTGGAAGATCGATTGCATCGGGCACCAGACGATCCAGCGGCGAAGCGCGCCGTCGATTTCGATTCATTGCTGAAGGCCTACGAAGAGTTCACGCCCGACGCACCAGAAACCAGCGCATCACCCCTCGAAGGAGCGCGCGCATCGTGAGTTTCGCCCACGCTTGGCTGTTGTTCGTGATGATCGTTCCCGCGCTGCTGCTGGCCAAAGTATGGATGGCGCCGGGACGTCGAGTCAGCCTGCCCTATGACCACGCAGCGCGCCGCCCAGGACACTTCCTTCACGCGCTGGTCAAGATCGGCGAGTCCTTGCCACCACTGATCATGGCAGTGGGCATTCTCCTTGCGGCCGGTCCGCAGAAGCTCGCCGCACCCAGGGCCACGCGAGCGCTGACCAACATCGAGTTTTGCGTCGACGTTTCAGGGAGCATGACCGCGCAGTTCGGCAGTGGCTCGCGCTACGACGCGTCGATGAAGGCGATCAACGAGTTCCTCGACTACCGCAAAGGCGACGCGTTCGGGCTGACGTTCTTCGGCAACGCGGTGCTGCACTGGGTGCCGCTCACCACAGACGTGTCCGCGTTTCGCTGCGCCCCGCCCTTCATGGATCCCACGAAGGGCAGCTTGCCGGGCTTTGGCGGCACTGAGATCGGCAAAGCGTTGCGCGCCTGCCGCAAAGTGCTCACCAATCGACCTGAAGGCGACCGCGCCATCATCTTGGTGAGCGACGGCTACAGCTCGGACCTAAGCGGTGGCCAGGACGAAGAAATCGCGCGGGAGCTGCGCAAGGACGACATCACACTGTTTGGCGTGCACATCGGTGGCGGTGACGCACCCGATGAGGTGGTGAACGTCGTGCGCCTGACCGGCGGCGAAGTCTTCGCGCCTGGAGATCCCGGTGCACTCGACTCGGTGTTCAAGCGAATCAACGAGATGCAGCGCACCAAGATGGAGAAGAGCGCCGCCGAATACGTCGACAACTTCCTGCCGTTT
>CBESZZ010000404.1:0-4397 GCA_965534055.1 uncultured bacterium
GCGTCTTGAGGGCTTCGACGCTGCTGCGTTGATCGAAGTGATTGAGCACGTGGAGCCCTCGCGCCTGGAGTCGCTTGCGATGGTTGTGTTTGGGCACGCGCGGCCCAGCAGCGTCGTCGTGACCACGCCGAACGCCGAATACAACGTCCGCTTCGAGTCATTGACCGCGGGCAAGTATCGGCACACGGACCACCGCTTCGAGTGGACGCGTGCGGAGTTCGAAAACTGGGCGCAAGGCGTTGCAGACGCGCACGGCTACCGCGTGGAGTTCTTCCCTCTGGGTGAGCTGGACGCCGAAGTTGGGGCGCCGAGCCAAATGGGGGTGTTTGAACGATGAGCGAGCCTCTCGAGATTCATATTCCTGAGTTTGCGCTGGTCGTCTTGATCGGCGTGTCCGGCAGCGGCAAGTCGACCTTCGCGGCGAGGCACTTCGCATCGACCGAGATTCTGTCGTCGGACAGGTTCCGCGGGATGGTTGCGGACGACGAGAACGACCAGAGCGCCAGTAGCGACGCCTTCGAAGCGCTCTACGCCGTGGCATCGATCCGGCTGCGTGCACGCCGACTGGTGGTGATTGACGCAACCAACGTGCAGCGGGAGTCGCGGCGCAGAGTTTTTGAGTTAGCTAGGAAGCACCATGTGCTGCCGGTGGCCATCGTGTTGGACATGCCCAACGAGGTGTGCTTCGACCGCAACGCAACTCGCGACGATCGCTCGTTCGGCAAACACGTCATCCCACATCAGGCCAGTCAGCTGCGCCGCGGGTTCCGCGGGCTGAAGCGCGAAGGCTTCCGCAACGTCCACGCGCTGCGTTCTCCTGAAGAAGTCGACCGCGTGGTGCTGAAGCGGGTGCCGCTGTGGACGGACAAGCGTGCGGTCACCGGGCCGTTCGACATCATCGGCGACGTGCACGGCTGCCTACCGGAGCTTCAGTGCCTCCTAGGCGAGCTGGGCTATCAGGTGCAGCAGGTCGAGGATGGCGAAGAGAAGCGATTTGACGTCGTGCCTCCAGCTGGCCGGCAAGCGGTCTTCGTCGGCGACCTCGTCGATCGTGGGCCGGACAGTCCGGGCAGCTTGCGGCTGGTGATGGACATGGTGGACGCTGGCCACGCGCTGTGCGTGCTCGGCAACCACGACGCGAAGCTGCTGCGCAAGCTGAATGGCCGCGACGTGAAGCTCACGCACGGCC
The DNA here is from genome assembly GCA_965534055.1 of uncultured bacterium. Lineage (GTDB taxonomy): Bacteria > Planctomycetota > UBA1135 > UBA1135 > UBA2386 > CBESZZ01. Next base: position 1,190 of record CBESZZ010000404.1, read on the forward strand.
TCGACGTCACGATGGAGCAGCTTGAGTCGGAGTCCGCGGAGTTTGTCGAGCGCGTGCGCAAATTCCTCTACGGGTTGGTTAGTCACTACATGCTCGACAAGGGGCGTCTGGTGGTGGCTCACGCTGGCTTGAAGGAAGACCTGCAGGGCAGGGCTTCTGGCGTGGTGCGTTCCTTCGCGCTCTATGGCGATACGTCCGGTGAAATCGACGAGTTCGGCTTGCCCGTGCGTCACCCGTGGGCTTCGGAATACCGCGGCAAGGCGATGGTGGTCTACGGCCACACCCCCGTGCCAGAACCCGAATGGCTAAACAAGACGGTCTGTGTCGACACAGGCTGTGTCTTCGGCGGCGCGCTCACCGCGCTTCGCTATCCCGAGCAAGAGCTCGTCACGGTGCCGGCGGACGCGGTTCACTGCGAGCCGACTAGACCGCTTGTCGCCGAATTGAGCGCTGACGCTCGGTCCGCCCAGCAGGCCGACGATGACTTGCTGCATCTCGAAGACGTGTTCGGCAAGCGCATCGTCTCCACCAGACTGCGGCCGAACATCACGATTCGCGAAGAGAACTCGACAGCTGCGCTCGAAGTGATGACGCGGTTTGCCGTCGACCCGCGATGGTTGATCTACCTGCCGCCGACGATGTCGCCGACAGAGACGACCGAGCGCGAGGGCTATCTGGAGTATCCGACCGAGGGCTTCAGCTACTTCCGAAAGCAAGGCGTGAGCCGTGTGGTGTGCGAAGAGAAGCACATGGGTTCTCGGGCCGTGGTGATCGTCTGCCGTGATGCGTCGGTGCCCCAGCGGCGTTTTGGCATCGAAGGCAATGGAGTGGGCGTGGTGACCACGCGCACGGGCCGCAAGTTCTTCAACGACGACGCGATGGAGCTGGCGTTCCTCGAGCGAGTGCGCGACGCCGCAGATCGTGCGGGCTTGTTCGAGACCTTGGCGACGGACTGGCTCTGTTTGGACTGCGAACTGATGCCGTGGTCCGCCAAGGCACGCTCGTTGATCGAGCAACAGTATGCGCCGGTTGGCGCAGCGGGGACGCACGCGTTGGGGCATGTCGCTGGCGTGTTGCAACAAGCTGTTGAACGTGGGCTACCCCTCGAAGAGATGCATGCGGCGACTGAGCAACGGCGTGACATGGTGGAGCGGTATGTCCACGCCTACCGCGAATACTGCTGGCCCGTCAATTCGCTCGACGACTACAGACTCGCGCCGTTCCATCTGTTGGCCTACGAGGGTCACGTTGCCGTCGACCGCGACCACGGTTGGCATATGGAAACGCTGGCCACGCTTTGCGCCGCGGACCCGAAGCTATTGCTTGCCACGCACTACAAGGTCGTAGAGCTGAACGACCCCGCTGCTGAAGCCGCGGCCATCGCCTGGTGGGAAGAGCGCACCGAGGCGGGCGGCGAAGGCATGGTGATCAAGCCGTGGGACTTCGTCGCGCGCGGCAAGAAAGGCCTGATGCAGCCCGCGGTGAAGTGCCGGGGACGCGAGTACCTTCGCATCATCTACGGCCCCGAATACACCGCGCCTGAGAACCTTGCCCGCCTGCGGAAGCGAGCAGTGGGCCGGAAGCGCTCCTTGGCGATGCGAGAATTCGCGCTTGGTGTCGAGGCTCTCGAACGCTTCGTCGCAGGTCAGCCGCTGCGCCGCGTGCACGAGTGCGTGTTCGGCGTGCTCGCGATGGAGAGCGAGCCGGTCGACCCGCGGCTCTAGCAGCCCTGCATTCGGATCTGGAGTTACCGCACCGACATCAGAGCGACTTCAAGTACTCGACTAGGTCGCTCTTCTGAGGGGCCGTCAGTCCGAGGCTGAAGTGCTGGTCGTAGTGCTCGATGACATCGAGCAGGCTCTCAAAGCGGCCGTCGTGATAATAGCCGCCCTTGGAGCGGGTGAAGAGGCCGCGCAACGGGGTCGTTCTGTACTGCTCTGTCGGGGAACGCATCGCTTGAAACGCGTCGATGCCAATTTCAGCGGGTGTATGTGCGTTCCAACCGGGTTCCGTGAAGAGCGGCGGGACGTGGCATCGCGCACAGTCGGCTGAACTCGAGAAGAGTTCCTTGCCGCGAGTCGCGGCGGACTCGTCGAAGCTTCCCGGTGGTGGAGTCGGGATGGGGATCGATAGCTGATAGAGCTGCAACGACTCGAGCGTCGGTGAAACTCGATCGTCACCGGTCGGCGTGACGTCGGCAAAACCCCGGGTGGCGGCGATGGGGAACTTCATCGAGTCGTTCAATCGCGAATCGAAGAAGCGACCCTGGCCACCCATCTCATGGGTGGCGACGAAGGAGTTCCAGTAAGACAGCGAACCCCACCCTGTGTAGGTGGTGAGATTGACTCCCGAGAGGCCAAAGGCGGCGGGGATGACGACAGAGCTTGTCTCTCCGTCCGGACGAAAGGCTTTCCCATCGAGGTTGAGGTGGGCGTCGAATCGGCCCGGCCCCCAGCTTTGCAGGACCGCTCGGATGTTGGCTTGGCTCGTGCCAAGCAGCTTCTCAAGCACTGGCAACTCTTGTGACAGGCTGATCACGGTTCCCACGTCCAAGTCTCGGTTCGGCCACCCGTCGAGACGCAGACCGATTCCGGGCAGGAGGGAATCGTCCACTGTCGAGTGACAGAGCGCGCAGGTGATGCCGATGGAATCGAGTTGCGTGTTCTTGAAGAACCCTTTCATCCCAACGACTGCATCAAGTTCGAGGAGAGCGACCGTGATGGCCGGGTCTCCCAAGTTCACCATTCCTGCCGTCAGGTCATCTTGCAATCGCTGCGGCAGAGCTTCGCGATCTACTTTGAGCCCTACCGCGAGGGCTGTTGCTGGGGAGATGCCCGGGCCGACGCCTCCAAGCTGCGCACCGGCGATGGTTTCGTGAACTCGACGTACCCCTCCCCAGACGGCTTCGTTCCCAAAGGTCTCGTGGCGAAAGACCTCCTGTCCGGCCTGCACGAGTGCCGCTGCGTTTTCTGCCGCAGTCATGTTGTTCATTGGCGGGTCGGCGTCACCTCCAGATTGGCCGGACGCTTGATGGCACCCGCCAATGGAAAACAAAGAGACGGCAATCGTCCCTAGGGCAAGAACGGAAACGAAACGAAGTTGAGCGCGCATGGGAAGCCTCGGTCAGGGAGAACACCGGTCGTGCCGGCCATGGCGTTGGAGCTTTCTCGCGTCTCGCGAGTTACACCAAACTCCATTGTTTCCTCGT
>CBESZZ010000405.1:0-4379 GCA_965534055.1 uncultured bacterium
ACGAGAACGCGAGACGACACAGTTTGATGGGTGGTTGATCGGCGGCGGAATGAGCCCGAACGATCCAGACCGACCGTTTTGGGTTTCGTGGGCTCGCGAGGACGCCGGCCGCCGAGACGCTCGAATGGATCGACGAAAACTCCCTGTTGGCGACCCAAGCCGGTTTGAGCCGTCTTTTCCCGGCATCGTATTCGGCCAATACCGCATCTTGAGCGAAGGCGCGAAGCTCTACGTCGGCATGCCGATCGACCTGATGAGCGCGCACCTGCCGCAGATGTCGACTGCCGAGATCGATCGCCTGGCCGAGGCCAAGCCGCGCAAGATCACCCGCCGTTTGATTGTGTCGACGGCGTTCAAGACCAAGCAACGCGGACTCGAAGAGACCACAGCGTTCATCGACATCGAGACGATGCGGTCGATGCTCGGTCACGACATCGACGACGATTCCTCCATCGATCTCGTGAACGGAATCGCGGTTCGCGCGAAACCCGGCACCGATCTCCAGCAGCTCGCAAACAGACTGCAAACCAAGCTCCGAAAGACCGTGCCCCGGGCCCGCGTGCGCACTTGGGAGCAGCAGCACCGCGTGTTCTTGAGCGCGGTCAACCAAGAGCGCGGAATGATGAAGTTCGTGCTCTTCGCGGTGATGTTGGTGGCGGGCTTTTTGGTCTACGCCACGCTGCACATGATGGTCGTGCAAAAGACCAAGGACATCGGCGTGCTCTCCGCCTTGGGTGCAAGCCGGGGCGCGGTGCAGTCCGTGTTCTTGCTGTGCGCACTCGTCGTGGCACTGATCGGCTGCAGCCTTGGTGCAGGATTGGCGGTGCTCACCCTGCGCTATCTCAACCCGGTCAATGAGTGGAGCTTTGAGACGTTCGGCGTTGAGTTGTTCCCCCGACGCCTCTACGTGCTCCCAGAGATCCCCTACCGCTTGGAGGTCACGTGGGTGCTGCAAGTGCTCGGCGCAGCCTTCATCCTCGCATTGATCGTCGCTTGGTTTCCAGCCCGCCGCGCCGCCAAGCTCGACCCGGTTCGAGCGTTGAGCTACGAGTAGAACCCCATGAACCCGCCTCCATCAGACCTCAGTCTCGGCGCCGTTGCCGCGAGCAGCCAAGCGGAACCCCTCTCCGAGGCGTACGACGGTGAACCCGTCCTCGAGGCCCGTGGGATCGAGAAGAACTTCCGGCTCGGCAAGCGCACAATCCCCGTGCTCCGTGGCGTTGACTTCGCCATTCGCGAAGGCGAAATGGTCGCACTCTTGGGTGCGTCGGGCGCGGGCAAGTCCACACTGCTGCACGTGCTCGGATTGCTTGACCGACCAACCTCGGGAGAAGTGATCTTCCGCGGCGAAGCGGTCCAATCTTGGTCCGGGCCACGCCGCGCGAAGATTCGCCGACGCGAGATCGGCTTCATCTTCCAGTTCTACCATCTGATTCCTGAGCTCGACGCGCTGCAGAACATCCTGCTAGGTCGGATGATGGATGTATCCCCGCTTGCGTGGCTCAGCCAACGCAAGGCAGCACGTGCGGACGCTGAAGAGTTGCTCAATCGAGTAGGCCTTAGCGATCGACGAGGCCACCGCCCAGCCGAACTGTCTGGTGGAGAACGCCAGCGCGTCGCCATCGCCCGCGCGCTAATGGTTTCGCCGCAGGTCATCCTCGCGGACGAACCCACCGGCAACTTGGATTCTGCCACCGCCGAAGGCGTCCTTGAGTTGCTGTTCGAGATTCGCAAAGAACGCAAGATCGCGTTCTTGCTCGTTACCCACAACGAAGCATTGGCTGCACGCTGCAACCGCACGGTGACCATGCGCGACGGAACAATCCTCGATGGAACAGTTCGGGGCGAGTCGGGCGCCGGCACGGGCGCCACAGAGGGCACTGGCTCAGGGTCACACAGCTGATGTATCGCTGGTTCCTTGCACTGCGGTGGCTGTTGTCCCGCCCGATCAACTTGCTCGGCATGTTCGGCGTCATGCTCGGGGTCTGGGCGTTGATCGTCGTGGTTTCGATCTTCTCCGGTTTCATTGCCGTGGTGACGGAACACGTGCAGGCCGTGGGCTCCGATGCGAGCCTGATCGGTCTACGCTTGGACGCCACGTATGGCCCGCTTAGCGAGTTCTTGGGCGAAGATCCTACTGTGGTCGCGACCGCTCCACGCATTGCATGGTACGGACTGATTCACGGGCGCGCGGAGACCGAGAACAACACTTCGGCCAGCGGCGATCTGAGCAGCGAAGAAGAGAATCCATCCGGAGTGCTCACCGATGGCCCGTTCCTGTCACTTGTCGGCATCGACCCGCTTGCCGAAGCGAAGGTCACCGGAATTCGCGACTGGGTCCACGCCGTCGAGGCGGAATCGCTGCGCGTCGATCGGGAAGATGCGATGCTGGGGCTGGTTCTCGGCAAGACGCCAACTCGTGAGCCTGGCGCCGGAGTTCCTGAAGACGCCGCTACAACGGTGGCGACGGATCCAAGCGACCTACCCACCATCCTGCTGTCGGTCGCACGATTACGTGCGGAGGGACTGCAGCGCGACGATGTCGTCTACCTGACCACGGGTCGTCAGCAGCGAGGCGAAGACCCAGACGCTCGGCGCACCAAGGAGAAGCGCCTCTCGCAAGTGACCCGCGCGTTCCGAGTCGGCGGCGGGTTCGCCACGCAGCACACAGGGTTCGACGCAGTCAACGCGTTCATCCACATTGACACACTACGCGCACTGCTCGAACTGGGCGCGGCAGACGGGGTCAACGAAATTTCCATCCGCTTCGCAGAGGGCGTGCAGGCCGAAACCACCGCGGAGCGACTCACACGACGCCTCGAGAGTTCCGCCACTCGGCTGGGACGCGGCGCCGAAGTTTGGTCGGCGTACCAACGCAACGAACCGTTCTTGGAGTCGGTGGCGCACCAAGGTTCACTCATCAAGCTCGTGCTGATGGTCATCATGGTGGTTGCGGCGTTCCTGATGTTCGCGACGCTGTCCATGATGGTGAGTGAGAAGACCCACGACGTCGGCATCCTCACCGCGATGGGCGCCACGCGTGGCGGCGTCTCAAAAGTCTTCCTCGCGTGCGGACTCACCATCACGGCGATCGGCACGGTGCTCGGCGTCGTCTTCGGCTGTCTGTCCGCGATCTATCTGGACGACTTCAACCAGTTTTTGAAGCACCGCTTCGACATCGACCTGTTTCCGACCGACGTCTACAATCTGGATCGCGTGCCGCACGACCTCGATCCGTGGTGGATCTTGCAGGTCTGCGTCATGGCCATGATCACCGGAATCGTGGTGTCGGCGATCCCTGCGTGGCGCGCTGCCCGGCAGGATCCGCTGGTCGCGCTGCGGCATGAAAACTGACGGGTCTAGACCGGAATTCGGCATCGCGTCGGGCGCATCCATGTGTCGATAGCTGAGGACTCCTGTAGTCTCTCTCGCTCGATCCCATGACCCGGCTCCTGCTCCTCACTCTGCTGCTAGCGCTCTCGTCGATGTGCACGGGTTGCGCATCGCCACTCGGCCCCGCTGCAACAGAGCTGGAATCAAACCAGACGCTTTCCGCGGATATCGGGCGGCGATTCAGCAAGTTCACGGGGAGCCTGCGGCGCGCGGGAAACGGCATCGCTGGCACAGCACGAGTACGGCTGCAGCGACTCCGGGGTGGTATCAAGGACGTGTCGCGCGCGGAGATCGACCGCATCCCGGTTCTTCGCGGCCGCCTGGTCAACACCGGCGCAGCGGTCCGTGACCGCGCAGTCCGGTTTGGGCCCTCGGCGAAAGAACGCATCGATCGGTATGCCGCTGCGTCGCTCGCTCGGCTCGACTCGATTCCGATCAGCATTCGCAATGGCGGCCTACTTGCTGAGTCACTGCCGCCGAGCCGTCGTCTGGTGGCGCTGCGCGCCGCCGTCAAGGCGGTGTACGAGCACAACACCCAGCCGGGAATCTTCGGCTCCCGCCCCGATCGCCTGAGCGGGAAGCGGCCGCAGGATCCCGACAACCTGCTGCAGCGGTTGCTGCGCCGGCTGCCGTAGTCCGGGCAAATTCCAGGGCCGATCCAGGCGCGCTACCGCGAACGTGCTCGTCACGTTTTCGTCGCGAGCGGCTCTGGCTCGCACTCGGCTGATCGCCGACGGATGATGCTCGCACATTCACCGCTGCATCTGCATGCAGGCGGCCCCCCCTCCTCGCGGTCGTTCAGCCGCACGCAGCCATGACTCCCACACTTTCCATCGGCTCCCCTCTTACCGCCGCGTCACTCGCGCTGTTCGGGCTTTGCCTCGGCCAATCGTTGACCGCGCAAGCGAAGGAACCACCACCACCCGTCCAACAGACCACGCCCGGGCCAGTCACCGAAGCGCACGTGCGCGAATGGCTCGGAACGT
>CBESZZ010000406.1:0-4379 GCA_965534055.1 uncultured bacterium
CGTGCTCGCCGAAAAACTCTCGGCCGCAGGTTTCCCCGCGCTGCCGCTGAGCGGTGAGCTAGCCCAGAACCAGCGCACCCGCACCCTGAACTCATTCAAGAATGGTGCGGTACGCGTGCTCGTCGCGACCGATGTCGCGGCGCGCGGCCTGGACGTCCCCGACGTCACGACCGTGATTCACGGCGACATGCCCCGCAACGGCGAGACCTACACGCACCGCAGTGGACGTACCGGTCGCGCCGGCCAAAAGGGTCGCAGCATCCTGCTGGTCACACCCAACGGCGAACGTCGCGCCCGCCGGATTCACAACGAAGCGCGCGTGCAGGCCGATTGGCAGATCGTGCCAAGCGCGCTGGCCGTCGAGAAGTCGATGGTGAAACGCGCCCGTCGCAACGTGCGCAAGATCATCGATGAAGGCGGAGCCAAGCCGGCGGAAGCGGAACTCGAGTTCGCAACCAGTCTGCTGAAAGGCAACGCTCCAGAAGAAGTGGTCGCGAAGCTAATCGGATCCATGCACACCGGAGGCGTCTGCAAGCCATTCGATCTGGAAACGCCCATGCCGCGCTCAGCACCTCGGCAGCAGCAGCCACCACGTCACGGCGGCGGTGAGCGAGGCTTTGCACCACCAGCTCAGCAGCAGCCCCACGGCGAGTTCGTGCGGTTCGGCATCAACTGGGGCTTCAAGAAAGGCGCGAACACGCGCCGTATCCTCGCCGCAATTTGCCGCCGCGGGAACGTGCCTAGCGAAGTGATCGGTCGTATCGAAGTCGGCCCAACGGAGGCGTCCTTCGAGGTTTCAGAGCGCGCCGTGCAAGCATTCGAGCATCAGGCTTACCGCCACGACGTCCGCGACCCGGGGCAACGCATCCGGCGCTTGGGTGTGCAGCGCGGCAACTACGGCCAGTAGAGCGCGGTTGGCGCCGGCGCGGAGGTAGTCAAACCTGCGCGGGGCGCCAACATCCAACGAACCCCAGCCTCGACAGCCATGGGTTCTGGCGGAACACCGCTACACGCTGCTGCCGAACGCAACACGAGCACGGGGGTCGTCGAGCGTCTACTCCAGGCGGGCGCCGACAGAACGGCAACCGATGAGAATGGGCGGACTCCGCTCGACCGAGCCCGACAACGCAAGCGCACGAAGCTGATTCCGCTGCTCTAGTCGACTCCACGTCCGGGCCTTGCCATCGGCAGAACCGACGACACCCACACCAGAGTCCATCAGTCAGAGACACACACTTGCCGAAAGTATCATAGTCTGATACTTTGATCCTCGATTCATGCTGACCATCGACCTCGCCTCTTCGATCCCAATCACCGACCAACTGGTTCAAGGGATCCGCGCAGCAATCGCCCGAGGCGATGTTTCGCAGGGCGATGAACTGCCAGCAGTGCGCCAACTCGCGGGCGACCTCGGCATCCACTGGAACACCGTGGCTCGGGCCTACAAGGCACTCGAGGCCAGCGGCTTGGTGCAAAGCCAGCGTGGTCGCGGCACCCGGGTGACTTCCGACCAAGCGACCGAAGAGGGCGCCGCGGAGTACCAGCCACGCCTCGCAGGCGCTCTGGCCGACGCGAAACTGCAGGGTGCCAATCGCCGCGCCGTGGAGCGAGTCATCAAGAAACAACTCGACGCGCTCTGGCGCGGCGGCAAACCCCAAGGGGCCTGACCCATGATTGGTTTCGAACACAACCTCCTGCTGATCATCGACGCGTCCTTGCAAGGCCTCGAGCCATCGCCGACTCCGACATCACCGCCGGATCTGGAATGGGTCACCACGTTGATCGCGGTCGTGCTGTTGTTGATGCCGGGGATCACATCGCTGTTTCTACGCCCCCAACGCGACGACGTGGATCACGCGCACGTTCGCCGACTGCGGATTCAACTGTGGATCGCGACCGCCATTCTGCTCGCCGCGTTCTTCGTGCTGCAGGCCATGGCTTCCGGTCCATTCGAAACGTGGCCGGGTTGGCTGCAATGGTGGTCACAGCTGCACTGGACGATCAATGGTGGCGCGTTGCCCCACAAACTGATGTGGCTCTGCACGTTCCCGCTCATGTTTGTCTTCGTGACTCGGTTGATGCGGGTGTTGGGCTGGATGGATGCACCGCACACGGAACAGTCCACGCGCCGCACTGCGCAGCTCGTCAATCGAGTGGGCAAGAACCCGATCCCGAAAGCCGCGTGGCTCGCACACGCACTGGTCTGGGTCGTCGGGGTGGGATTGCTCGTCGCCGCACTTCTTGCGCAACCAGGCACGCACGGGTCGCGAACCATCTGGGTCGGCTTGGCGACGATGGTCTGCTTCGTGGGTCCCCTCGTTGCGTTCACGCCTTGGATCGTGCGCAAGTGCCTAACGGAAGCCGAGCCATTAGACGCAAGCGGCCACCCCGAACTGCGTGCGGCGTACGCCAAGATGCGGTCGACGAGAGCCTGGGGCTTCTATGGCCTCTCGCTTGCGATGATCTTGCTGTTCAGCACTACATTCGCGATCAGCGCATGGGTGCCCGAAGCCGGCTGGTTCCTCGGTCTGGTCGGTGGCGCGGGGGGAGCCGTAATTGGGACCTGTGGTGGAATTTTCGGGGCCAAGATGGGATCCGCGCGAATGCGCGCAAACCGACTACTCCGCTCGCTGGAGGACGCTGCGCCGCAATCCCACAATGTCGACGACACCGCGCTTTTGAGCGCAAAGCCGACCGAGTGATCTGGCCGGCGCCACCTCCAACGCACTTACGGGCAGGGGAAAGTGGACCCGAAACGCCACGGACACCGCCCCCACGAACCGGACTGAGAGCGTATGTTTCCGCCAAGCACTCGCTCGGGAGATTCACCTTTTCCGGGCGCGCCCCCAACCCGAGATCGGATTCTGCGGCCTGCTCCATGCCGCCCGCACCGATCTCGGTTCACTCCGAACGACTCTCAGGAAACTCTATGCAAGCTCTTCGCAGCGCCACAATCCTCGGCGCAGCCGCACTCTTCACAGCAGCAGCGGCGTTTGGCCAAACAAACGTCGGCAACGCTGGCCACGGTGGCTTCGGCGGCGCCAGCAACCTCGTAGACCTCGACACAGCGACGGCCCAAAACCTGTCTCTGGGTATTGTTTATCTCAACGGCACGACCTACGTCTCAGCACGTAACGACACGGCCCCGTTCCACATCGTCTACACCATCGATGGGATGGGCAATGTTGGTCAGTTTGACCAGCAAGAAAACACGACGTCATCCTTTTGGGGATACCGCGACGGAGCCACGGACGGCACCAGCCTGATGTTCGGCAACGAGAACGGCATCTTTGTCATCGACTCAACAACAGGCGCACTGGCCACGGACATCTCCATTGGTGGTGTGATGACACCGCTGGCAGCGAACCCAATCACGGGCCCAGGCCTTGCCGTCGTCGGCAACTACCGCGGCGTTGCCTACGACGAAGCAACGGGTCGGATTTGGACGGCCAGCTTCGGCTCAGACATCATCGAGATTGACATCACCGGCACGGTGGTCAACACGCTGCCCAACACCGGCACGGTCCTCTGGTCGATCTACGGCCTGGCATTCGACGCCTGCACCGACACGCTTTGGGGCAACGCGACACCGAACGCCGGTCCACTCGGACAGATCGACATCGCCACCGGCGCGTTCACCGGCGCAACCATCGCTCGCGCGGTCGCCGGATCCGCACAAGGCGGCCTTTCGGTTGGTCCGGCAACGGCCACCGGCGGCACGACTTTGATCGGGCTTGATCAAGCCGTTCCAGACACCGCCACGACCTACCGCCTGCACCTCTACAAGGCACCCTTCGTGGACGGCACCGGCGAAGCGCGCCTGGTCACCGGCATCGATGGCCTGCCCGAGACCGATGTCCGTGGACCAAACGCGTTCACCGACAACTCGATGATCAGCTACGGCATCACGACGCCAGTCGGCGGCAACCCCGGTTTCACCCCCACGATGGTTGCGTTCAACCTCTTCGGTGAAGCACTCGTCGACGGCGTGAGCAGCCTGGCGCTGGGCACGACGTTCCCTGAGTTCTACGCGCTGTCCGAGATCTCGAACCCACAGGGCTTGGCGCTCTGGGGCCAGACCTACGCAGGCGCCCGCCCGGTCATCACCGTGCCAGCAGGCTTGTTCGCCGATGGCGACATCGTCCGCGCGCAGGGCATGTATCCCAAGTTCCCAACGGGCGGTGGCGCGGCCATCACCATGGCGACCAACGAGTTGCTGTACGTGTACGAGGCTCCGCCAGCTCCGGCAATTCGCTTGATCGCTGAGGGTGCCAACAACTTCGCCGATGCGAACTACTGGACGATTGAGAACACGCTTGGTTGCCAGATCGACAGCATCACGCTGGATTGGGCAACTTCGACGAATCCTGCACAGGCCA
>CBESZZ010000407.1:0-4345 GCA_965534055.1 uncultured bacterium
CACTCGCGATGGCTGCGTCGCAATCGTGATTTCGATGACCGTGGATGCCGACAACTCGTGCGCTGAACACGTCGCGGGCTCCACCACACCGAGCTGTCCGACGAACTTCCCTCCCCCCAGCGAAGCGTCTCCAACAATCGTTACGGTATGGGGAGAGAGTTGGTTGTCACTCGCGTCAGCGTCCGGTAGACCCGAGACCTGTAATGACCGGGAAGTCGCCCCGCCGACCGAGGAAGAGCTGGCGATCATCCGCCGTTCAACCCCATCGCGAAGTAGGCGGCGTTTCGTGCGATGTCCTCGCGGTGCTCCGTTGGAACCTCGTCCTCTTCGAAGGGTGCGTTGACGGGGCAGGTGTCGCCGCAGAGGGTGCAGGAAATGCAAGTCTCAGGATCAATGAACAACTGAGCCGTTGGATCTGATTCTGCGCTTCGCCGGTCGGGACCGTGGATCGCATCAACCGGACAGACTTCGACACAGGCTGCGTGGACGTGACCCTGGCAACGTGACGTGATGACGTATGGCATGCCGGCCCATATGCAGCCGCCGTGCCGCGCGCCACGAGTTCTCCCAAAGCATGGTTTCAGATACACTTAGGGACATCGGAGCGAGATCGGGCTCCGCGACTTCAACGATATTCCGTGCTCAGGTCATTCGTATTTCGTGCGGCAACGATATATCAAGGCCGTGCCCTCGGACCCGACCACCGTCCTCACCCAGCTCGCAGACGCTTTGCGCCAGGTCGCCACCAAACGATCTCTGGTCCTGGCAACTTCGGACGTTCTTGCAGGCTTCGTGCGCCTTGGGGCAATCGAACTATGGACCCGCGACCGCACGTCGGACCCGTGGCTGATGACCCGCACCGTCGACGGCGTTGCGGATGAGGAAGGCGGAATTGAGAACCCTCCCGGCGCGGTCGTCGCAGCTCTCGCCGACCCGAGCCGCGCGACCACGATTCCACCCGATGCCCGAAGCTCGACCCGTGGGACTCGCCGCATCGTCGCATTGCCGTTGTGCGTCGAACCGCCGGCGGTGGCCCTCCTCCAGCTCCGAGTGGCACGCGCCCCAACTCTACCGTGGGACGTGATTGGCAGAATCCTCGCGCTTGGTCTCGCCCACGCCGCGACGCTGGCGCGATTCGCCACGGGCACACGGCAAGCCACCGCCGAGCACCGCCGGCTTCGCGACGAGGTCGAAGGGCCGAAAGTCATCGCGCACAGCCCGGCCATGCGCGAAGCGCTGACACGCCTGGACCTCGTGGCAGGCCACGACACAACCACATTGATCCAAGGGGAATCGGGCACAGGCAAGGAACTATGTGCCCGCCGAATCCACGCACGGTCACCGCGTCGCCGGGCGCCGTTCGTAGCCGTCAACTGCGGTGCGCTTCCAGAACAACTGGTCGAGAGCGAGCTGTTCGGCCACGAGCCGGGGGCGTTCACCGGCGCCCGAGGCAAACACAAAGGCCGGTTCGAACGAGCCCACGGCGGAACATTGTTCCTCGACGAGGTCGCCGAACTCCCACTCCCGCAGCAGGTGAAGCTCCTTCGGGCGTTGCAGGAAGGGGAGATCGAGCGTCTCGGGGGCAATGCTCCTGTCGCCGTCGACGTTCGCGTGATCGCCGCAACCCACAGAGACCTCACGTCCCTGGTCGAGCAGGGCGAGTTCCGGGAAGACCTGCTTTGGCGGCTCGACGTGTTTCGCGTGGCCATTCCACCGTTGCGCGAGCGCATTGAGGACCTCCCCTTCTTGGTTCGCTCGCTGCTGGCCGAGCTCGTGCGCGAGGGCACACCATCGACCCCGGCTACAGACGACCTCGACCGCTTGGCGCGTCACAATTGGCCGGGGAACGTGCGCGAGCTACGCAGCGTGGTGGAAGAGGCCCTGATCCTAGGTAGCCCGACACGGCTTGCTGTGGCGGAGGCTCTCGAATCCCGCCGTGGTCGTCCGCAGCCGGCGTCGTCGGTGGAAACTTCAAAGCCTTGCGTCCAGACATTCGATGAAGCCTCCCGGGCGTGCATCCGCGCGGCGTTGTCCGCGTCGGAGGGAAAGATCTACGGAACTGGCGGCGCGGCCACCCGCCTAGGCCTGCACCCGTCCACGCTACACAGCAAGTTGCGCCGCCTTGGGATGCGGTAACGGAGCAACGTTCGTTCCGCGTCTCGACTACATGCCGACGAGGATCAACGACCGAAGACGACGGAGCCCCGCGCAGAGGCGAACAGCTCGCCGAATTTCACGCGCTTTGCACGACGGATGTAGGGGAAAAACACGGTGACCGAAAAGCCATCTACGTGTTCGAGGTCGACCTGCACAGCATCGACTTTCGACGAGTGGCCCGGCGGCTGAACGCTCACGTCGACGAACAACGCGTAGGCCTTCGACTCGCCGCTTTTGGCACCTTCTCGGAATCCCTGAAGCAGGCCGTCGATGATCGACTGCGAATCAGGCTGCTCGTCCCCGGCGGCGTAGGTCTTCACTTGAATCATTCCCGAGCCATCCATCGAAAAGGCAAAAGGGAAGAACTCACCATGCTCGGCCAGCTGCTGTTCCGCGAAGGGGATCCCAGCGTTCATCAGCTCTTCCGTTTCAGCTTTCCCTGTCATGGTCTCTCTCTTTGGTTGTTGATCGTGGTCCACCCGCTGCACCGACTCGATTCCAACTGGCTCAGAATCTGCACATCCGGTGAGTAAACTCGCAAGGCATAGGACGCCGATTGTGGCTGACCTTCTCGATGCATCGTGCACGTGAAGACCTCTGTAATCGTGACGCGACCCGATCGAAAGGCTGCCGTTGCAACAGGCCGCAGAACTCACCGGTGACCTCCTCCGAAGCGTCGCGCTCTGTCCTGGCTCCGTACGCGCGGTACGCTGAGTTTCACCGCGCGAGGCGCGTTCCCGATGCCGTGTCCTTGCTCCAGGACGCTCCCTTCGAGGTCCGGTCGTCGTGGGTGGACAGGGACGTGTGGTGCGTGTGCGCGGAGATCTCGACGCCTACAGCACCCCCGGTCGGTTGCCCGATAAGCATGACGGGGTTCAGGTCGAGGGACGGATCCTGCTCGCTAGCCTCGGCCTCGAGCGCGTCGGAGATCTGCACCTGCGGGTATGGGAACGATTCGTGAGGCCGCCACGCGCGTCCGCGATGATGCTGCGCGCCTCCACCGCAAACGTGCACCCCTGGCGGGTGAGAATGCAGCGCGGTTAGTGTTCGACAACCCAGGTACACTCCGACAATGAGCAAGGGACCGAATCACCGCCGCGGGCACGATGCCATCCAGGATCACGGGCCCGCCTGGGAGGGCCTGGATCCGTCTGCGGGTTGCAACTCCACCCATGTCGCACGCGGCCGAGCGAGCTGGCGCACGATGGGCCGTCGCGCCGAGCGACGCACCGGCAAGAAAGGCGCGAACAGCGTGGAGTACTTCTACAGGCGCGGCGTCGATGGCCCAAAGATCGACGAAGAAGACCGGTTCGATGCGGAAGGGAACTGAAGTAGACTGACATATCAGCCTAGTTGCGCTATCGACCCGGGGATGCTTCGCCACGGCCTGGCACCGGGCCCGATACACCCGGTGCGCTGCGATGTCGCGTCGTCGAGCGAACTCCGCGACCGATAGTCCCGAGGACTCGAGCTCTTCAAGTAGGAGACGGGTCTCCGCTGGAGAACATGGCGATGCCGTAGGCATCTCGCAGATCTTGCCGAGCGGCAGGGGCGATTCGAGATGGGATCACGGGACGTCTACTTAGCCCCCCGCCACGTTCACTTGCCATCGCATCACGGAACGGCTGTGGAGCGGTTCGATGAGACGCAGGGCATGACTCAGCGTCGTCGCTGGTCGCGCGGGCTCGACCCGAGGATCACGAATAGCATCCCAACTCGCTCTCCGGCCCGGTTCTTTACAAACATGTTTGTCGCTGGACATCGAGACCGTCGAAAACCCCGCTGCGGCCGAAGCACTCATGGACCCCCTCCGGGCTCAGATCCTCTCCGAACTCACAGAACCCTGCTCCGCCGCCGAATTCGCCCAGCGCATCGGATTGCCGCGCCAAAAGCTCAACTACCACCTGCGCACCCTCGAGAACCGAGGCTTCGCCCGCGTCGCCGAGAAGAAGAAGTGGGGCGGACCAACCGAGCGGCGCATGGTCGCAACCGCGGCGTCGTACGTGGTGTCCCCCGACGCGCTCGGCCCGGTCGCGAGCGACCCTGAGCGCACGGTGGATCGCCTGTCCGCTGGCTACCTGATCGCGCTCGCCGCGCGCGCGGAGCAAGAGGTCGGCCGCCTCGTCCGTCGCGCGCGCTCAGAAGGCAAGCGCCTCGTGACCCTCTCACTGGACACCGAAATCCACTT
>CBESZZ010000408.1:0-4342 GCA_965534055.1 uncultured bacterium
CCATGATGTGCGAAGTGAACGCTTGGTGGCGCTTCACCTTGCCGGTCTTGGTCAGCTTCATCCGCTTGACCACGGCCTTCTTGGTTTTTTGCTTCGTCATCTTGGCAACCGAACGTCTGGAGTAGTCGCTGGCATCTATAGGGTGCAGATCCCGACAAACCGAGCGAAAGAACCGCCGAAAAGCGATGCGCTCGGCCCTGATCACTGCAAGTCGCTCGCGCCGTGCCACGACCACTTGGTCGCCTCACGATCACGCACTCTCTTGCCGATTTCGGGCGCGGCAAGGTAGCGACCCGGTCGTGGCGCGGCAAGCAACCCAACGGAAATCTTGTCTGATTCCTGGCCGTTTCCGGCCACGATCCCTCAGCCACGCATTCCACGCAACCCGCACATGCCCGACGTACTGGCCGCAATCCTGATCTTCTTGGCTCAATCCGCGGTCGCGGTGGGCCTATTCGCCGTGCCTCTACGGCGGCGTTTGGGGTGGCTAACCCTGGGTGTAGCCGCCGTCTTCGCGGTCTCCGCGCTGTTTCAGCCGGAAACCCGCACGCTCGAGATCTTCCATTGGTTCGCCAGCTTCGAAGACGAGTTCGCAGATTACGGCTCATCCCAGATGCAGTGGCGCGCCTTCCCCGTGGACAAAGTCACGGCCACCGGAAGCATATGGGCGCTGGTCTACGCCTGGTATTTTGCGCTCTGGGGCGGATTTGCCGTCTGGACCGGGGGCCCGAAGGAAGGTGGTGTCCCGCTGGCCGAGCTCAGCCCGGTGCAGCGTCGGGAAGCTACGAAAGCTGGCATCCTCCCCACGGGTCACCAAGTGCGATCGGCGGGGTACGGATTTGGAGCCCCGCTGCTGCTGGCGATCTCGGGCTTCGCCGTGATGCTGGCAGCGCAGAAATTGGCGGCCCCCGCCATGGTCGTCCAACCGCTGGGCGTGGACCGGATGCTGTGGCCAGCAACGCTGGCGGCCTCCGTTTTGCTTGCCGCCCGTGCCGCGCGACTCATCCACGTGTTCTTGATGCTGAGCCTCTTCGTGTTCACTACACGTGGCTTGGTGGCATACGTGAGCAAGTGGCTGTCCGAGAACCGCATGGGAACCTCGTTGGACATCCATTCGATTACAGACATCGCCAACCCCTTGATGCAGCAGCATCTGGAAGTCGCTCCCGATTCCCACGCGCAGCAGATGTGGTTGATCTGGGTGGACCACCTCCTGATCTACTCCACGCTCACCTTGATGAGCCTGGGCGGCCTGGCGTTCGGCTTCTACATGTTCCTACGGGCCCCCAAAGAAGGCCCGCCGGTCCTATCTAAAGGCGGCGTTTCGACACCTCGGTGAGGCTCGACCAGGCACGGATCCGGGCGACTGACTAGCTCCGATCCAGACGGGATCTCGGTTTTCCTGTCACATGCATGCCAGCCCAGCGAGTGGTTGGCTACATGACCGGGTCCTCGAACGAACACGCGCGCCTCCTGGCGGAACTGGATTGGGTGCGAGGCTTGGCCCGCATGCTGGTCGGACGCGACGCGGACGACCTGGTGCAGGACGTTGCGGTCGCTGCTCTGCAGGCACCGGAACCTCCCACCGGCTTGCGCTCTTGGCTTAGCACCGTCGCGCGACGCGGGGCTGTCAGTATCCATCGACGCAAAGTGCGCCAACGCCGCGCACACGTCGGGCGCCCCGAACGCGATGGACCCGAGAGTCCGGTTCTGCGCGTCGAGCGTCTCGAGCAACAGCGTGAAGTTGCCGGAGCCGTCTTGGCGCTGCCCGAGCCCTACCGCGCGACGATCATTGCTCGGTTCATCGAAGGGGACGCGATCGAAACCATCGCCGCCCAAGCATCCGTCCGCGAAGCCACCGTTCGCCAACGACTGCACCGCGGCAAGAAAATGCTCCGCGCGCACCTGCAGAGCACATGGGGCAGCAACGCGCCCGCCGCACTGCTCGGCTTGGGCTGGCCCCACGGGGTCACTTCGTCGCCCCCACTCGCATCCCCGCTGACGTCGCTCAGCGAACCCATCGCATCTACCGCAGCCGGAGCCAGCACCGCAGGAGCCATGGCCGCCGGCACCACAGTCTTAGGAACATCGATCATGGTGAAGAATACAGTTCTCGCGGGCGTGGCCGTCGTCGGAGCGTTGCTGCTCGGTTGGGCGGTCTTGCCCAGCCCCAACGACCAAACCCAAAGCCCGTCTAAAGCAAGACGACCGAACTCTGTCGCTGGTGTGGCTGTCATTGCCGGGGACCGAGTCGCCGCCCTCCCCGAAGCACTCGATGAGTCAATGGTTCGGGCGCCGGGTACAGCGCAACGCGAAAGTTCGCTCACCATTCTTGTGATGAACGACGCGTCGGATCCGCTTGCCGACGCTGCCGTGCATCTCTTGGCCGCGGGCTCAGTAACTAGTCATTCCACGAACGGCGAAGGGCGCGTGACGTTCCCCAAGACGGCCGCCGCTGCCCAGCTTCTCGTGGTGCCACAGGATCGACCTCCCCATTTTGAGGTTCTCGACGCTCGGGCGGGAGAGCACGAGGTGGTCTTGCCGATCGGAGCGAAGCTGACCGGACGGATCGAACGA
Organism: uncultured bacterium; assembly: GCA_965534055.1. Classification (GTDB taxonomy): domain Bacteria; phylum Planctomycetota; class UBA1135; order UBA1135; family UBA2386; genus CBESZZ01. Next base: position 2,578 of record CBESZZ010000408.1, read on the forward strand.
CTGGACGGTGGCGACTCGTCGAACGTGTCGTTGAGTCTGAACAACCTCGACCAAGTTTCATTTCTCGCCGCCCCCCTGCCTTCCGCACTCGCGCGGATCCTCGAACAGGCCGATCAATCGATCCAATTCCTGCGCGCACGAACCGACGCCGCCGGGCTCTTTGTGTTCGCAGGCCTGCCCGCCGACTGGTCGGGAACCCTGACCGTCGATCCTCGCTATCGCGTGATCGCGGAACGATCGATGCCGCCGACCGCGTCGATCTTCGTCGACATCGAGCGACCACGAACAGACATCCTGCTGGTCATCGAACCCATGCCCGGGATCTCGGGCCGCGTGCACTGGGAAACCGGTGAACCCGTCGTGCGTGCACGCGTACAGGGTTTCGCCGTCTTTGCCGGAAGCACTGGCGAAGACGATTCGGAATACGTCTTGATCGGACTACCGACGGACATCGAAGGGAACTTCGCGAACAGCTTCCGAGCAATCCGCGGAGGCAAGCAGCTCTCCTCAGGGCCGGAGACCGTGGGACCGAACATCAAGTCGCTCCAGTTCAGTGTGCGGCATCCCGACGCGGTTGAACCGCTCGAGTTTGATCTTGCTGGCACGCAGTTCCCCCACGGCGGCTACTTCGGCAACTTGGTGCTGCGACGATCCTCACAGCTCCACCTACTCGTCCTCGACCAAGATGGAGATCCGCTCCAAGGCGCGCAGGTTGAAGGAGCGTCGATCGTCACCGGAGTAGACGGCCGCACGGTCGCGGGAAGCGGAGATCCCGCCGCCAAGAACAGCTACCGCATTCGCGCGCCGGGATGTTTGACGACTCTGTATCCCTCGTACGACGGCACCGGTTCGGCGAAGGACCCGTTCCGGTATCAGCTCCAAACCGGAACCCAGCTCGAAGTCGTGGTGCGGCCGAGCGAGTGGAACTTTGCCGATCTGATGCTGCGCGTAACTTCGAAGTCCGAGCTGTTCACCGCGCCGGACTTCTTCGATCCGAATCGTGAGCCGATGCGACGAGCGTCCCCGCGCTCGACCAAGAAGCCGGACAAGCCACGGCACCCTACTTGGATATTCTCACTGGGATCCGAAGGCCGCGTGCTCATCAACTCGATCAAGCCCAACCAACGGCTGCAGCTTGATCTCGTGGATGAGCTTGGCCATGTGGTGGGCAGCAAGCGCGTGTCGATTCGGGCCAGGACAACAAAGACAGTCAAGATCGACGCTCGCACCGGCGTCGTTCACGTGGCCGGTGAAGTTCGGCTGGGCGGCGTAATCCAATCGGGCGCGACCGTGAACCTGCGAACCAAGCGTGGTCAGACCACATGGATCACAGATTCGGAGGGTCGGATTTCGAAACGCGTCGCGCGACAAGGGGGCAAGGCTTCGCTTTCGGTACGCACGTCGACGTCCGCCATCTGGCGTCGGGACGTGGATCTGAATTCGCGAACAGGCACCCTGCACATCGACCTCGTCCACGGCTATCCGCTGGACCTCTTCGTGATTGACGCTGCAGGGCAGCCAGCCGATGCGACGGTGATTCATGCCGAGCGCCCAGCGGTCGTCGGCGAGCGAATCCAGCCAAGAGAGCGATCTCGTACAGGGCTCCTACTTCACGTATTATCTAACGTCTGGCATGCGCGGCGCGGCCGACAGCGACAAGAGTGGGCGCGTTACCCTCGAGGAAGTTTATCGCTACGCCTACGACCAAACGGTATCGGCCACCACGGGCACGCGGGTGGGCACGCAGCACCCCACCTATGCCTAC
>CBESZZ010000409.1:0-4337 GCA_965534055.1 uncultured bacterium
TGACGCGGGGGAATCAGAAAGAGACAACGCGCGGCGCGATCCGTTGACCCACCACGCAGACCGACGCAACGCCCTACGAGGGAAGCGCTCCGCCACGTCTAGGCGACGCACGGCACGCCGCTGGTGGTTGTTCGAACACGTCCCCGTGCCGGGCTGGGGCATTCGCAAAGTGAAGAAACGGCTCTGAGTCGAACCTTCACTTCTAGTGAATCGCCAGTCCTAGACCACGGCTGATCCCCGCGGAGTTGCCCATCGTGCTATCGATGACTGCTGCTTGGCTGTAAATCCGCAGCCCGGACAGGTTCGGATCCGGCGGAATCGGGAAGCCCACGTTCACGGTGCCGGCAGCGTACCCCCCGATGATCGTTCCAAGACTCAGGTCGACAAGCAGATCGCATCCGGCAAACCGCTGCAGGAAGAAACCGCCGTCGAGCGGCAGCGAGAACCCGGAAAACGAGCAGCGCGAGAACCCGAAGACCAAAACGTAGAGCCCCGCTCCGGGAGCATCCAACTGCACGCCGAAGTTCACGTTGCCCACGCTTGGTGCTGTGCCGTTGTCCGTGTACTGGACATTGCCGCACAGGTTGGTGCTTCCAGAATCGTAGTTCCCGGATCCGGCGAGCTCCGCGTTCGCGAGGACGAGAATCTCAGACTGGCCGTATGCACGATTGCTGAGGAGGAATTCATCCAGATCGAACCCGGATGCAGATCCCGTGCCCAAGTGCATCCCGACCCGATACTCCCCGACTTCCGAGATCATCGTCTGAGTCGTCACCGTCCGCGTCGCCACGGGCAATCCGTTAAGATACCAGGTGGCGATGGGAATCGACGCATCGATGACGAGCGCAACGTGCGCCCATCCAGCTGCTGCGGCCATCTGGAAGTCATCGGCCGCGGTGGTGCCCGCTGGCAGCACCACGTCTACACCGTCCTGACCTCCATCCACCACGTCCCGCAGAAGGAGGCCCGAGTTCGCCGCACCGTTCGTGAACATGCGATGACCGCCCGTTCCAGCGATGAGGTAGCTCAAGCCGGTGCCTAAGTCCGGGGTTTGCCGAGCCCAAAAAGCCAGGGTCAAACTCCACCCGGTGTCCACGCGGTTGAAGAACGAAGTGGTTTGGTTGCGGCTCGCCCGCAAGCCACCACCAAAGCGACCGGCGGTCAACGAATTGTAGCCAGCCGGCGGTGTGCCACCGGTCAAGAATCGGCCACTGGCTGCAACCGCTTGCGGACCGACCGCATGGTTGATCACGTCCCCGGGGCAACCAGAGTCATCGAACTTGTAATACAGGATGTCCTGGGCGGACGCCGTGGGAGCAGCAAACAGGGCAGTGCCAGCCAAAATTAGGCAGGGCATGAGGGCATTGGGATGCATGGAAAAGATCGGGGCTTGAGAGAGACCAGAGACGAGGTTGTGGCGCGCTGTCGGTGCGGCATGGAGGCCTCCTGACGCGCCCAGGCCCCCGCGCGCGCGGGTCACCCCTGACGCTCCGCTCCGACTGTCGGATCATGGCCCGACCCAAGAAGTCTACTTGTGGGCGACGACCCTGACGGCCTTCCAGCCATGGTTTGCCTTCCCTCTCACCGAAATTACCGGTTCCTGTTCCACTCCCAATCCATGCCAGGTAGCTTTCGCCTTGTTGCAATTGGACGCTAGGACTGGACGCTTCCGGGATTCCGAAAGTCTGCGTGTGGCCGTCGTCCGGCCGCATGAATCAGCAGTTGAACCAGCCTGGCGCAGCCAGGCACGAAGCAGCGCACGAGTTTAATGTCCGGACCGCACGATCCTGAGCCCTACTGCGCAATCCGGGGTCTCGGCTACCACATCCCCGAAGAGAAACTCACGAACGCCGATCTCGAGAAGCTCGTCGAGACCGACGACGCTTGGATCGTCAAGCGAACGGGGATCCGTAGCCGACGCAAGTTGCCCGACAACGAGACCACGAGCGACCTGGCTGTCCGAGCCTGTATCGCCGCCTGCGAAGATGCCGGCGTCCCGCTAAGCGACATCGATCTGTTGCTGTGTGCCACGGCGACACCAGACCGCCCACTCCCGGCAACCGCTTGCTACGTGCAGGCCAAGCTCGGGTTGGAAGGCGTCACAGCCATGGACATCAACGCCGCGTGCTCGGGGTTCACCTACTCCATGAGCCTGGCGGCTGGCCAAGTGCGTTCTGGAATGGCGAAGCGAGTTCTCGTTGTGGGCGCAGAAGCGATGACACGCTTCCTCGACTACTCCGACCGTGCTGTTTGCATTCTCTTTGGCGATGCTGCGGCTGCCGCCGTCGTCGCGTCTGGCGATGAGGGCAGATACCGCATGGTGTATTCGAGCTCGGGCGCCGATGGGCGCGTCGCCGACATGATCACCATCCCGGGTGGCGGCTCCATCGAGCCCGCGTCTCCTGGGACCCTCGATGCGCGTCGTCACTTCGTGCACATGCAGGGTCGCGACGTCTTCAAGTCCGCTGTTCGGCAAATGACCGACAGCACGTTAGAAGCACTGAAGGCGCTGAACCAGCCGATGGACGAGAAGGTCTGGTTCGTTCCTCATCAGGCCAACGTCCGCATCCTGAAGTCCGTCGTCGACAACCTTGGGATGAGTGAAGATCGCGCGATCTACGACATGGAAGACGTTGGCAACACGACAGCGGCTTCGATTCCGCTGGCGTTTGCGCGGGCACAGGAGCGCGGTTGCTTTAGGACCGGCGACCTGGTGCTCACTGTGTCCTACGGCGCCGGCGCAACCTGGTCGACCCAAGCCTACCGCGTCCACTAATTCACCTGCGCTGGTTGGCGTTGCGGAGCGGACATGACCCGCGCGAATGACGACCGGGCGATTCCGCCCGCGGCTCAACAGGCACATGACGGCGCAACGGCGGCCGGTGCGACGACCTACGTCGATCCCGCCACGGGCTTCTTGGTGCTCACGGCCACGGCGTTGCGGCAAGTCGGCACCTGCTGCGGGAACGGCTGCCGTCACTGCCCGTACCCAAAATCCGAACAGCGCCGCGCCGGTAGACCTCAGTAGACGAGTCCGCCGACCAGGTCGAGGTGACTTCTTTGTCTACTTCCCAACGCAACCGGCCGAAAGCAACGCTGACATGGATCCTTCGAGGCAACCGGCGATGGCCCCCGGCCTGCTTCGATCTCGCTGGCTAGATCGGCGCTGAGCAACCGAGCCTTAGCTCGGTAACGTGACGTGACGAAGCCTCCGGAAACGCGGCTCGCACCTCAAGCCCATGCCCCCTAGATCCTCCAGGATCACCCCACGATGAAAACCATCTACGTACTCGCCATGGCGAGTTCTCTGTTGGCCCCCGCGATTGCACAGTCCAGCACGCAACAGAGCGGCTCGAAAGACCTGCAAGCATGGATCGAGGCAGAGTTCGCCTCGGTTCGCAAGATCACCATCGCAAAAGCACTCGACGCGGCGCGCGCCAGTGGCGTCATCACGACCGCAGCTGACGCCCGCGCTTTGAAGGCCACGCTCTACGCCATGCGTAAGCAGGCACGGTTCACCGGACGCGGTGCGATGCTCGCGGACGCAACCGCGGCGCGTTCGCCTAACACTCCTATCTCGAGACGCTCTGTCGTCGTGGAAACCGAGTTCAACGACGGCCCGGCATACGCCGAGGACCTCATCCTCCAGCCTTGCGGCAGTGGCGACAACTCGACGATTGGTGACGTGGACTCTTGGCGCATCGTTGCCACCGGCGGTGAATGGCTCACCTTCGACGTCGCGGCGAGCGGAGCGATTCCAATCGCGGATTCGCTCCTCAGTGTCACCAACGACGCCGGCCAAATGCTTGCGACAAACGACGACAATTTCTCCGGCGCACTCTCGACGCTCGAACTCTACCTGCCGGGTGGTTTGTTCGTCGCCAACGTCGCCTCCTACTTGGGTGTCGGCGGCGGCACCTATGATTTGACCGTGTCGCGACGCCCCGCCAACCTTCAAGCAATTGCCCCCTCGGGCAGCTTGCAAACCTTCGCAGGCACCACCAGCCAAACCAGCGCTCAGGACGTGTTCCTGTTCACGCTTGCCAACGACTCCGAAGTCGCAATCACTGTCGGTAGCGGCGGCGGTGGCGACCTGCGAATGCTGCTGCAAACCGCCACGGGCGGCGCAGTCTACGCCGTCGAAGACACAGCGTTTGGCACAGACCCCGCCGGCGACTTCAATCTGCCAGCTGGTAGCTACGTCTTGAGCATTGCCGACAACCTCGGAGGTGTTCAGCCGTACACGCTGACATTCCAAGACACACCCGCGACGCTTGGAGATGCCTGCGCAACTGGATTGACCGACAACCTGCTCGGTGACGAATCCTTCCACCTCT
>CBESZZ010000410.1:0-4337 GCA_965534055.1 uncultured bacterium
TTGGCTTCTTCTCCACTTGGGGCGTGCGCATCTTGGCTCACTTCGTGTTCAAGAAGCAGGCGATGGGCTTCGGCGACGTCAAGTTCATGGGCATGATCGGCGCGTTCACAGGCTGGGAAGGCGCGCTGTTGACGTTCTTCATGGCGAGTCTGCTAGGAGCCGTGGGCGGCAGCATTCATCGACTCGTCACTAAGGATGCATACGTGCCGTTTGGCCCGTTCCTCGCCGGTGGCGCTCTGTGCGCGCTTTTCGCGAAAGCCCCCCTCATTCAGTTCATCTTCGTCACTTGGCCGGCGTGGCAACGCGAGTCCACTTGGGCTCCGTTTGTGCTCTTTGGAGCAATGTTTGCCTGCCTTCTTCTTCTCGTCGTGCTCGTCCGTCGCGGTCGAGCCTCTTGAACCCAACGCTTTAGAACTCCTCCAACCCAGGAAACACCATGTCCATCAACAAGCGGTTCATCCTCCTCGCGTGCGTTGCGGGGCTGACGTCTCTCAACTCGTGCACTGCCCGCTATCAAGACCTCTTGCGAGATCGCGATGCAACCATTCGCGAGCTCAACGGCCGTCTGGCCTCTCTTCGTGGAGAGAATGAAAACCTGGCGGTACGTGCGTCAACCGAACAAGAGCGCGCAGCCGAGCTGCAAGCGCGTCTTGAAGCACTGGCGAGCGCTTCTCCCGTGGAAGCTTCGACCCGCGGCCCGCTGCCTGACATCCCAGATGTCGAGGTGCGCTACAACCGAGGACGCTTGTCGATCGGTATTGCGAACACCGTGACCTTCTCCTCCGGGGCGACCATCCTGAAGAAGTCAGCCGGTCAGGTGCTGAAGAACGTGGCTCGCGTGCTGCTTGAGGAATACCCGAACAACCGGATCTACATCGAGGGGCACACGGACAAAGCGCCGATCTCCAAGACGAAGAACAAGTTCGAGGACAACCTGCATCTCTCCACGGAGCGTGCTCGCGCTGTCCGCAAGTATCTGATTGCTTCATGCAACTTCCCGGAGAATCAGGTCGCGATCGTCGGGTTCGGCGAGTTCGACCCACGTGAAAGTTCCTCAACGCTCGTGAGCGAGCGCGATCGGCGGGTCGAGATCGTCGTCGGCGAAGCGCTCTAGACGCCAGCGCCACCCTGCCCGACCGCCCGAGTCGACCGCTACGGCGGCTGGCCGGGCGTGTCGCACTTCGCAGCGCGGCCACGATCGGTTACGATCGAGGCGTTCGGCATCCGGCACTCTCAACGTGTCGGGCGCCTCGCTCGCAATCCCCCCAAGAAAACACACCGGGGCTCGAGCGAAGTGGCCGCGCAACCGCCGTTGCAAATTTCGTCGCGACTGTGGTCGTTGCGGTTTCGCTTACGCTCGTGACCTCGGATTAAGTCACCAGAGGCAAACATGGCGCTCAGTCCCGCGGATCTCCGCAACGTCGCACTCATCGGTCACGGCCACACCGGCAAGACCACGATCGTGGACGCCCTCGCGGCGATCACGAAGGTTTCGAGTCGACAGGGAGATTCGGGTGACGGATCGAGCATCAGCAACACCGATCCCGAAGAGCGGGATCGCAAGCAGACGCTGATGAGCCACGTGTTTCACTTCGACATGGACGGGATGCGCCTGCAGGTGATCGATACCCCCGGGCATCCCGACTTCGTCGCGGACGCAATCGCCGCAATGCAGGTTGTCGAGACGGCGATCCTTTGCGTGAGTGCGGTGGGCGGGGTGACGTTTCACGCCCAGCAGCTGTGGAAGGCTGCGGAAGCCGCAGGTGTCGGGCGCGCGGTCATTGTCACGAACATCGACAACGACGCTGCTGACTGGGACGCAGCCGTCGCTTCGTTGGTGAAGGCGTTCGGAGATGAGATTGTCCCGCTCACTTATCCCGACGCACAGGGACCGAGCTTCAAGGCCATTCACGATGTGATGGCTGGAGACGGTCCGCGCTCCGGTGAATACTTTGAGCGGTTGATGGAGCGCGTGGCACTTGCCGACGATGAAGTGCTGGAGCACGAGAGCATCTCGAAGGCCGAAGTCATCGAGCACATGCCCGCGGCGATTGCACACCGCAAAGTGACGCCGGTCTTCGCGGTCTGTCCGAAGAAGGGCATCGGTTTGCGCAAGATGTTCGACAACATCAAGCACGACTTCCCATCGCCAATCGCGGTTGCGCATCATCGTGCGAGTAAGCCAGGAGACACCGCGCTGGATCAGATGGTCGAGCCGCGCTCGGAGCAACCGTTCATGGCGCAAGTCTTCAAAGTCATCGCGGATCCATACGTTGGTCGGTTGAGCTACATGTGCTGTGTTCGAGGTTCGTGCACGCCCGAGAGCACCATGACGATCGCGAGGACCGGTCAGGCTGTGAAGTTCGGCAGCCTGCAGCAGCCCATGGGCAAAGACCTGCAACCCGTCAACCACGTTGGTGTTGGGGACATCTTCGTGGTTGGCAAGATCGAAGAACTCGAACTCGGCGACACGGTGGTCGAGGGTGGAGATCCGGTGATACTGCAAACCGCCAACTACCCCTCTGGAACCTACTCGTTGGCGATCGAACCCAAGGCGCGGGGCGACGAGCAGAAGATCAACCAAGGCCTGGAGAAGCTCTGCGCCGAGGATCCCACGTTCAAGTTCTACCGCAGCACTGAAACCGCGGAGCAGGTGGTCACGGGGATGAGCCCGATCCACCTCGAGGTTCAGTTCAGTCGGTTGGAGCGCCGTTACGGCGCCAGCGTGACGTCGCATGCGCCGACGATTCCGTACAAGGAGACGATTCAGGGCAACGCGGACGGCCACCATCGACACAAGAAGCAAAGTGGCGGACGCGGACAGTTCGCCGAAGTCCACCTGCGTATTCAGCCGCGGGAAAGCGGCACTGGATTCGAGTTCCTCGACAAAGTTGTCGGTGGTTCGATTCCGCGGCAGTTCATCTCCGAGATCGAGAAAGGCGTCGCCAAGTATCTAGAGAAGGGAGGCGTCGCCGGTTTCCGCATCGAGGACGTCACGGCAGAGGTCTATGACGGCAAATTCCACGACGTGGACTCGGACCAAATCTCGTTTCAGATCGCGGGAGAACGAGCGTTCGCCGAAGCGTTCGAGAAAGCGAAGCCCGTCTTGCTCGAGCCGATCATGAATATCGAGATCCACGTGCCGGAGCGTTTCACGGGAGATGTCGCCAGCAGCCTCTCTTCCCACCGCGGGCGTCTCTCCGGAATGGAAATTTCGGACGGGATTCAGGTGATCCAAGCGCAGGTGCCGCTCAAGGAGATGCAGGAATACTCGACACAGCTGCGATCGATCACTGCGGGCGAAGGTTCCTTCGCCATGGAGCCGTCGCACTACGAGCAGGTTCCGCCGCAAATCCAGGCCGAGATCGTTGCGGAGCGCGCGGCGGTGCCTGTCTGAGAAGTCGGGTTGCGCGGTCGGAGTGTCGCATTCCTCGGCAGGGTGAAGAGGCCCGCCGTTGACGCAGTCGCGACACCATCGATTGCTCCGTCGGTTGCTTGACCCAACCCAGCTAAACCCTGGTGCGGGGGGCAGCCGATAGCTGATCACGTGGGCGCGTTGCGCCCGATCAGCAACAAGGAGCTGCCGTGGTTTCGATGGAAGAACTGCTGAACCTGATGGTTCAGCGCGGAGGTTCAGACCTTCACTTGTCTGTGGGCGCACCGCCCAAGATCCGAATCGACGGAAAGCTCCTGGATACGGAGCACGAACCCCTTGCACCGGAGATCACGAAGAAGTTGATCTACTCGGTATTGGCGCCTGACCAGGTGGCGAACCTCGAGAAGAACTTCGAGCTCGACTTCTCCTTCGGCGTTGCCAACTTGGGGCGATTCCGGACCAACGCGTTCCTACAGCGCGGCACCGTCGCGGCGGTCTTGCGGGTCATTCCGTTCGAGGTCTACGACTTCGACGCGCTTGGTTTGCCCACGGAAGTGTGCACCCAAGTCGCGAACCTGCAGAAGGGTCTGGTGCTTTGCACCGGCGCCACGGGTTCGGGCAAGTCGACGACCCTGGCCTCTTTGGTGGACTACATCAACGAGAACCGCCAGGGCCACATCGTCACGGTGGAAGACCCCATCGAATTCCTGCACCGCAACAAGAGTTGCTTGGTGAACCAGCGGGAAGTCAAAAGCGACACGCACAACTACCCTGCGGCGATGAAGTCCGTGCTGCGTCAGGACCCTGATGTGGTCCTCGTCGGCGAGATGCGCGACTTGGAGACGATCGAAGCAGCGCTCACGCTCGCAGAGACCGGCCACTTGACGTTTGCAACGCTCCACACGTCGGACACCGTCCAGACGATTTCGCGAATTGTTGACGTCTTCCCGGCTCACCAGCA
>CBESZZ010000411.1:0-4325 GCA_965534055.1 uncultured bacterium
CCGCACTCCACCCATGCGCTGCTTGAGGTCTTGGCTCTCGGTATACGTGCAGAAGATGGTGGGGAAGAAGCCCAACTCTTCACCGTCCGGGCCCAAGAGCGAGCCGACGAACTCCACGATCGTGGATGGGTTTTGCGTCCACATTGGGAAGGTGTCGGACTTCCAACCGTCCGGCACCAGCAGCGTGTGCGAGACGGCTCCGTTCATCTGCTTGTCCTTGACCTGATGCCGGCGCATGCCGAACACGCCCTCGGGGAGTGGTGAGTTGCTGGTTTGAACAACCTGTGACTCGGGTTGATCGGTCGAGCCGCCGCTCTGTGAATAGCCTTGGGCGGCGAGGGTGCCGACGAGGTTGGCTGCGGTGAGGAGGGCGAAGATCGAGGCGTTGCGGGAGGTGTTCATGGTCAGGTCCGGTTGAAGGTTGGATGTTTGTTCATCCACCCATGCGCCCGGAGCCCGACCCCGGGGGCCAAAGCGGTCGAAGAATTTGGTTCGCGGCTCGATTTCCTTCATGGCACCGGGGGATCTGGGCCGAGGGGGCTCTGGATTGATCTGGCACCTGCCCGTCAATTCGGAGGGTCTGGACGCCCGCATGGCCTTCCGGGCGCTCCTGGGCGGGCTTTGTGCTGGCCAGTGCGCAAAAGGCCGGCCGGTTGACCGTCGATTGGCTCAGACGAGCGGCGCGTGGGCGCTGGGCTGTGGACGAGGCCATTTCTTGGCCAACCACATCACCAACGCCACGATTCCGAACCCGATGCACCAGCACGTTGTCAGCACCTGAGCCGTACTCCAATCGCCGATGAACCCACGGTTCGAGTCGCCCCGCATGGTCTCCATGCCGAACCGGAGCACGGCATACGCTGTGACATAGGCCAGGACGGTGCGGCGGAGGGGAGCGTCACGCAGGGTGACCCACATCGCGATCCCGATGACCAAACAACCGAGGGCCTCGAAGATTTGCACTGGGTAGAGAGGCACCGACAGCAGGGCGTTTTCGACACCGCCGGGGTTCTCATAGACCACGGACCAGGTTGAGCCGTGGTTCGCCGTGCCGTGACAGCAACCAATGCTGTAGCAGCCGAGTCGACCCCACATCTGACTGAAGGGTGCTGCCAAGATGCCGGCGTGGAAGAGCACGGCTCGCTCCTTTTGGGCTCCGCGCGTCGCGAGAAAGCCCCCCGTGATTCCACCGGTGATGCCTCCCCAGGAAGCGCCGGTCCCACCGGAGAAGAGTGGAACCAAGAGCCCGTGACCCGCGAAGAGTGCAACGAGCGTTCCTGCGAGCTGAGCACCCAGGTAGGAACCGCCAACGAACCATGCCAAGAATCGCAGCGTGCGGTCCAGGGGGACTCCCTGGCTCCGACTACGAGCGATCACAATGGCGATCACACTGAGGTAGGCGACAAGCATCCACAATCCGTATTTGTTCATCGCTGCTGCCTCAGTGTGCGGATCAAGCTTGAGCTACTGGACGGTGCTGGTGGCTGTTCCGGTCTGCAGCCTGTTGCCGCCGACGTAACCCATGCCCTGGAACGCGAAGCCCTGACCGATCAGGGTCGGGTCGTTCGGCGTAACGATGGGATACAGCACATGGCCGTTCGAATCGGAGGATGTGGTCCCCAGGAACATCTGGGCCGAGAGGTTCAAGTTCCAAGGGAGGCCGGCGAACGTGGTTGGCACAACGGCGAGCGTTTGTGACATCCAAACTCCAAAAACCGACGATGGATCAAGCTCGTCGGCGACCAGGTTCGTCGTCGTTCCGATTTGCAGCTGGCCGCTGAAGCAGAACGAGTAGATCGCAGGCGGGATGTTGGTGGGACTGGGCTCCACTGGGAACACGACGTCCGCAGCCTTCAGGCCACCGGTGTTGATGGTCAAGACACCAGCGGGCGTCAGCGTTGCGGGCAGGTGCATGGCCCAGAACCCACCGCCATCCAAGCGGAAGTAGCCTTGAATCACGCCGGTCCACGCCGATCCGTTCCACGTCACGTTGAACGCCGAGTCGCGCGTCGTGTCCAGCACCCAATTGTTCGGATTGTTCGACAGTCCCTTCAGTCGCAGCGACCCGGACAGGAGCTTGATGCTCTGACGGCCAGGCGCCTGCTGCAGTCCCGTGGCGTCGATCGACCAGTTGGACAGCAACCGGCCGGCGTCCTGGAATCCGACATCCCAGAGGATCTTCCACTCAGGGAAGACCTGTTGCCCGGAGAAGGGCCCCACCACATACGGAGAGGTCGACAACGCGCCGTTTCCAGCTGCAGAGGCCGTCATCGACACTTTCACGGACGGGTCGAGATAGGTGAATTCATTCTCGATCGCACCCGCGAATGAGAACGTGATTCCGCCGATTGCATCGGCCGCGTCCGTGATCTTGTCGAACCACTTCTTGATCTCGTCGAGTGTTTCGTTGTCGCAGTCCGCCGCGGCGAGAGCGGCGGCATCTTTCTTTTTTCGGGCAGGGTTGATGATCGCGTTCCATCTGTCCTGGCAGAGGAATTTTGCGAGTTCATTCGTGATTCCATCACACTGCGAATCGCGATCCTCGGCCATGTCGTCAATGGTGCCGCACATGGTCTTCACGGCCTTGTCGTAGCGCTTCGCGGTCTTTTCGTTCCACTCACACGCTTGGCTCACCGTGATGGCTCCACCGACGGCTAGCAACAACCCGATTGAATAGCGGGGATTTTTCATTGGATGATTTCCTAGTTCTCTGCGCTTGAACCACGCTCCGCACGAACCCGTCGTCGAACGTCAACGAGGGAGTCGGGATCGATTGGCGTGGGTGTGCCGTTGTGTCGACGAGCCTGCGCCTGGTTTCAAAAACCTGGTGAGATCGATCTTTCCCCGTATTCACCCCAAGCTGCCATCCGGTCCAACGCGGATTGCTGGCCGTTTTCCGCGTGGATCCTGGGGTGCGCGCAAGTCGCTGCGCGCGGGGCTACCGGTCGCCGAGTAAGTAGCGGTCGGTCATCCCCGAGACGTAATCGCAAACCGTGCGGTCAATCCCGTCTTGCTCCAGCCGTGCCCGCGATCGCTCGGGCAGCTCTTCGGGGTGGCGGCAGTAGTGCGCGAAGCGTTCTTCGATTCGCTCCGAGCCACGGTTCATCGCCTCCATCACTCGGTCGGCGCGGTAGAACCGCGCCCGCAGAAACTTCAGAGCCTCCTGCGTCATCCGGCCGGCGTTCTCACTCGGCTCGATCTTCGGTTGGTTCGATGGAGTCTCTGCGGCGGCGCCGCGGGTGCCGGGCGGTACGGGGGTCGCGTCCAGACGTTCGCTGGTAGTGACCATGAGGTCGCGCAGCGAGAGCGAGATGCAGTGGCTGATCGTCGCGTGGGTGCGATCGCCCTCGTGTCGAGAACAAGACGGTACTGAGCTGTCCGCTTCGGCAAGCGACTCTTCGCCGCGCTGCCAGAGCTCCAGCGAACGAACTTCCTCCGGCCTGAACAGGTTGGCCCGTAGGCCGTCGTCCAGGTCGTGGCACACGTAGGCGATTTTGTCGCAGCAGTCGACGAGCTGCGCTTCGACGGGGAGCGGCACGGCGTCGGCGGCTGTGAAAGGCAGGAGGTCTTCCGAGAGTGGGAAGCCGTCGGGGACGTTGCCCTTCAGCAGGGAGCGGCGCGTCACCAGCGTGAGGTTGAGGCCCTGGCCAGTCGTGCTGCGGTGTTCCAACACGTCGACGATGCGTGCGCCCTGCGCGTTGTGTCGAAAGCCGCCGTGGTCGGCCATCAACTGATGCAGATGTAGTTCCCCGACGTGGCCAAACGGCGGGTGGCCCAGGTCATGGGCGAGGGCGACCGCCTCCGCGAGGTCCGCATTCAGCCGCAGCGCGCGGGCGACGCTTCGGGCCATTTGGGAGACTTCCAGCGAATGCGTCATCCGGCTGCGGAAGTGGTCCCCTTCGAAGGCAGCGAAGACCTGGGTCTTGTGCTGGAGTCGGCGAAACGCCGTGCTGTGAATCACACGGTCGCGGTCTCGAGCCAGCGCCGTGCGCAGGGGGTCGGGTGCTCCGGGAAACCGCCGCCCGCCGGTCGCGATGCTGCGGGTGGCCCAGGGGCTCAAATTCCTGAGCTCGGCGTCCTCTAGGTCTTTCCGGCTAAGCCACGACATGCGGCGTCAGAGATAGGGGATGGCACCTCCTGCACGGCCATGAAATGCCGGTCAGTAGTCGGTGGCCCGCCCTGGCCGGTGGATGAATACGCGACTCGGGATCTGTTCCCGGACGGCGTGGCCGCCTTGCCGCGGGCGGGTTGAGGAGGACGTTTGGGGATCAGGAGCCCAAGGCCGAAGGCAGAAACACGGTTAGGAGATCCGAGGTACACTGATC
>CBESZZ010000412.1:0-4322 GCA_965534055.1 uncultured bacterium
CTTCTTTGCGCGATCGCTGCCGAAACACGAACCCGAGGATGCCTGTGATCCCTGCCACGCTGTTGAAGTGTCGCCTGGGAATTGCGCGGAGCGCCCGAGCAACATCGTCGACGGTGCAGCAATGAATCGAATCATCGCGGGTTTGCTCGATCACGAACGGCAACTGGCGTCCCCACACCAAGCGCTTCACGATCCGGTCCACTCCAGGTCGTCGCCAGTCGTACGCGTTGCCAGCGAACCGACTGGGAATCGTCATCCGGTTGTTTTGCCCGTGGCCCGCTTTCGCGGTGCCGATGTTTCGGTTTCGACGGGTCGGATTGCGGCCTGATTGCATCGCAAGATGCTAGTCAGGCATCGCTATCGCCTGCAACCGCCACCGTGGTAGTGGTGTACTTGAACGTGGCCGCCATGTCCGTGATTGCCATGGCCGTGGAACGCGTGCCCCAGATGGTGGAGTGCGTGGCAGCTCGTCATTGAGAGCGGCAGGAGCATCGCGGCGAGAATCGCCGCAACCCGTGTTTTCGTGCGGTTGGAAGTTTTCATGGTGTGCCTCGGTTGAGAGCCGTGGTGCGTAAAGAGGACACGCGAAGACGCTGCGACTACACAAAGCACCAACGGCGGCCAGACAATCGGTGCTGGCCTTCGGAACACGCTTTAGAGCGCAAGCATGGGCCGATCGTTGCGGCGGGAGGCGCAGCTGCGACTGCTTGCTCGGCGATCAAGGGCGAGCAAGTGCCGCTGGTAGGCTTGTTTGGGGGCGCCACTCTTTCCCGAAACTCGCGAGGATCTTGAGTCTCTCGACGGGATCCATCCGACCTAAGTCTGACAACCCGCGCACCAAAACGTCGACCTACCGTTGTCGATTGTGCGGCGCACCGGTGTCTCGCAACGGACACAGGGCTCACCCTCGCGGCCGTAAACCATCAGCTCGCGCTGGAAATAGCCGGTCTCCGAATCGACGCCGACGTAGTCGCGAAGAGTTGTGCCGCCTTGCTCGATGGCTTCCTGAAGTACTTCGCGAATCGTCGAAGCGAGGTTGTCGCACTCCACACGGCTGAGGCGACCGGCGGCGCGGCGCGGGCGAATGCCGGCCCGAAAGCATGCCTCGGATGCATAGATGTTGCCGACTCCGACAACCGTGTGCGCATCCATGATGAACGCCTTGGTCTGTACCTTGCGCTTGCGGCTTTTCGCAAACAGCACGGCGCCGTCAAAGGCGTCGGTGAGCGGCTCTGGACCTAAGCGTTCAAGCAGCCGGTGCGCCTCGGGATCCGGGCCTTCGATGAGATCGAGAATGCCAAAACGACGCGGGTCGACGTAGCGAACCAAGCGCGTGCCAAGCCGGAACCGCCAGTGTTCATGGAGTTGCCACTCTGGTGGTTTGGCGCGAGCCTTCATGACGTTGACGAACATGCGCCCGCTCATGCCCAAGTGCGCGAGCACGGTGGCCGGTTGCGCACCCTTGTCGCGAGCCTTTGGCGCGAAGTCCAAGAGCAGATACTTCGAGCGCCGCCGGCAGGTTGCGAGCTTCCGGCCGACCAGTGCGGTGATCTCTTGCACCGGGATGGGCCAGCGCAAGTCGGATCGCGTGAACTCGACTTCGTCGAGCGTGCGGCCTGGAAGGTGTGCCTGAAGTCCGCGGCGGACCGTTTCGACCTCCGGAAGTTCAGGCACGCTCGTCGCCTACTCGTCCAGCGCGCGGAGACCGGCGCTGAGGCTCTCGATCTGTTGTTCGAGTTCTTTCGCGCGTTGGGTCTCTTTCTCCACAACGGCGGGTGGCGCCTTGGCGAGGAACCCCTCGTTGCCGAGCTTGCGCGTCAGGCCGTTGAGCTCTCCTTCGAGTTTGCCCTTCTGCTTGTCGAGCTTCTTGCGCTCAGTAGCCGGGTCGACGACGTCGAGCACGAACGCTTCGATGTCGTCGATCACCGTGCTCGCGGCGTTCTTGGCTCGCTGCGCGTCGGGCGTGACTTCCAATGTCGAGATGCACGCCATACCCGTGATCAGGTTGCGTGCAGAATTCAACGCGTCGGCGGAGGCGCCGCTCGCACGCACCTGCACTGCGACCTCGTCGCGGCTCTTTAGATTATAGCTCGCACGCACCTCGCGGATCTTCGTGACGAACCGTTGAGCAAACGCCACCTGTGTTTCGAGCAGCTCGTCGCGGGTTGCAGCGGCCGGCTTGGGCCATGCGGCAAGCGTCAGCAGCTCCGAGACTTCAAGTGGCTCGGCGATGCCGCGCTTGGGTGCCAGTTCGCCGAGGCGTTCCCACAGGGACTCGGTGATGAACGGCACGAATGGATGGAGCAAGCGCAGCGCTTGATCCAACACGTGAGCCAACACCTGCTTCGCGACCGCCGCACTTTGGGCGTCTGTGCTCTCCGCGTGCATCCGCGGTTTGATCATCTCCAGATACCAATCGCAGAGTTCAGACCAGAAGAACTCTCGTGCCGCGGTGATCGCGTTGGCGGGGGTGTACTGCTCCAGGGCTTCGTCGATGGCCTCGTTGGCTGCCGCGAGCCGTGACAGGATCCAACGGTCTTCCGTTGCCAATTCTGAAACGGTCAGCGGCGTGAAGGCGAGGTCTTCCAGGTTCAGGAACGCGAAGCGCGCCCCGTTCCACAGCTTGGTGCAGAACGCGCGACCCACGTCGAAGCGCTTGCTGACCGCTTTGGCCTGGGGGACGCCTTCGGATTCCATTAGACCCACGACGTCGAACGGCTTGCCGTTCGAGGGATCCAAGTAGGTGCCCTGGTGTGGTCCAACCTTCGCGGTGGCCAGCTCGACAAGTTCACCGTCGAAGGGCGAGATGGCGTACACCGGCAGTCGCACGTCCTGTGTGCCGGTTTGCATCTCGCACACCACGTAGCGCATCGCGTCGGCGCCGTAGTGCTCGATGATGTCGACGGGGTCGATGCCGTTGCCCTTGGACTTGCTCATCCGCTCGCCCTTGCCGTCCAGAATCGTGGCGTGCAGGAAGACGTCGGTGAAGGGTACGTCGCCCAGGTTGTATAGCCCGGCAATCACCATCCGTGCGACCCACAGGGTGATGATGTCGCGGCCCGTGACCAGGCATGAACCGGGGTAGTAGTACGACAGCGCGTCGTTGCCGTCGTTGGGGCCGCCCTCGTTGACGAGCGGGCGCTGGCCTTCGTCTTGCTTGGCGGTCTTGGGGTCGGGCCAGCCGAGAGTGCTGTGTGGCCAGAGCGCGCTGGAGAACCACGTGTCGAGCACGTCCGGGTCGAGTTCGAGTCCGGCGGACTGGAGCAGGGAACCGATCTGGGTGTCCATCGCTTCGTCGAGGAAGCAGAGCTGCACCTCGACCTCTTCGATGTCGCGCTTCGTGTCTAGGCGATCGATGCCTTCTCCGGGCGCGACGCGTTCGCCGTCGGGCATCACGATCCAGCCGGCCACGTCGTCGCGGTCAAACTGCGGCCGCAGCATGGGGGCGATCGATAGCAGTTTGCTGCGCTCCATCGTGCCGCGCCAGACGGGGATGCGGTGACCCCACCAAAGCTGACGGCTGATGCACCAGTCGCGCTTCTCCGCGAGCCAGCTGGTGTAGATGCCGCGATAGCGCTGTGGGTCGGGATGGAACTCCACGCGCCGCCCGGTGCCTGAAGTCCACTGGTCGGACGTGGCGTCGATTGCCGCTTGGGCAAGGCCCGGTGACTTGAACTCAAACTCGGTGCCGCGCCCCATGGTCACGCCGCCGTCGACATCACCCATGCGCACGAACCACTGCTTGCTGAGCAGCGGTTCGATGATCGTCTTCGAGCGATCGGAGTGGTCGATCTCAATGTCGCGCTCTTCCACGCGATCCAAGAACCCGAGCTTGTCCATCGCGGCGACAACCTGCGTGCGAGCCTCGAATCGATCCAAGCCCTTGTACTGGCCTGCCGCGGCGCTCATCTTGCCGTCAGATTCGAGCACGTTGATGGCGGTGATCGCGTCCTTATGGCGTCCCCAAACCTCGTAGTCGTTGGGGTCGTGTGCGGGCGTGATCTTCACGCAACCAGACCCCAGCTCGGGCTTCGCCCACTCGTCGAGAATGAGTGGGATCTCGCGATCCATCAGCGGCAGCTTGAGTTTGCGGCCTGCGCGGGCCATCGCCACGGCTTGTTCGAGGCGCGGCAAGTCCGTCGCCAGGCGTTCCGTGAGACGTTTCACCTCCGCGTTCGCGGCGGCCTTGTCGCGCTCCTTGGCGGTCGCAGCTTTCTCGCGCGCCTGTTCAAGAAGCTTCTCTAGTGCACGCTTTGGTTCGGGATGGCATGCGACAGCGGTGTCGCCAAGCATCGTCTCGGGGCGCGTTGTTGCGACGACCA
>CBESZZ010000413.1:0-4319 GCA_965534055.1 uncultured bacterium
GTGGTCCGAGACTACACCGAGGGCTACATCCGCCCGGACGTCGAACATCTCCGCGGAGAGATCGAGAAGGTTGCGGCCTTCGTGCTGGAGCGGGTGAGCGGCTCGCGCTAACTTTGAGTCCGGCAGTTCGGCCGTCTTTGGTCAGAGTCGAATCGATGTAAGCGCCCGTAGCTCAGTTGGATAGAGCATCGCTTTCCTAAAGCGGAGGTCGCAGGTTCGATTCCTGCCGGGCGTGCTATTGAGATGAGTCTGGATTCTCCGCGATGACCTCCCGGTTCACGAGAAGGTCTCTAACCTCGCGTTCCGCTGGATTCACGAACAGTCCGGAGCCAAGAGCGAACTTACGGCCTGGGCCGCACCCGCTCTCACGAGCGGGCTGGAGCGAACGGCACCGGCTCGCTTTGACTCTCGACTGCCGTTCGTGGTAGCAGTGGACCATGCCACTCACTCGAGAAGACATCGACTGCCCTACTAGCGGCACCATCCACCCCTTGACTGGCGCCCAAACAAATGCGAGAGACGCTGGAGAAGAAGACCGTCGACATGCTGACCGGGCTCGCACGAAAACTCAAAGTTCCCAGTTTCAGCACGTTGAGCAAGGATGCACTCATTGAAGCAATGCTTGTGCATGACACACCTGGACTGAAGAAAGCAAGAGTGCAGGCCATCCGAAACACCATCGTTGTCATAGAGGAAGGCGTCGCCTCTAGACCATGACAAGGTCACCCACCCTTCAGTTCTGAACACGGTTGGAGTGAGGCTCGCTGTCACTGTCATCCGCGCGTTCTCTTGGAGGTGAACTCCGGAGCCAGTTCGAGCTCGCTTCCTAGGTCTTCGAGAGTTTCGTTCCCGTACTCGCGCTCGAGCGTCGTAGGTCCAAACACCAGTCGACGAACCTTCGACATTCCACCCCAAGGCGCTCCGGGAGTTGAGAGAGGCAAGTCGAATGTGCCCGGTGAATGGCTCGGAATCGCAACTTCAGTTGCTAGGAGTCCACCAAAACTACTTGGACGAGACTTATCAGATTCCGTTCTGCGTCATAGCCAGCGGTTAGAGGCATCGCACTGTTGCTTGCGGGCCCGAGGCCCGCCGATGAGTTTTGCGCCGCGGTGAAGCCCGGCTGCGAAGATGGGGTCCTGGCCGGATCGTACCGGCCTTACTTTCTTCTGCGCCAATCTTCCGGAAGGCGATCGCAGGGTTCTGAAACCGCGCCAACCAGGGCCCACCCGTGGCGAACAGCACATCGCAACTCACGACTCCGGGGCGAGTTGACGTCCAACCAGGGCGCACCCGGTGCCGACTTCCCGCGAGTTAGGAAGCGGCTGCTCTATCCAGCTGAGCTACGGGCGCATGCGGTGGAGAGGGTCGCCAGGCGCTGAGGGCGGTCCAGACGTGAGTCTGGCCGATGCGATCGAGCAAGCTGAAAACGCGGGAGCACCGCCTGCAGCGCGGGTTCCAGCTCTCATTCGCGTCGCGCCGCTTGCGGCGAGATCACGTGGCGCGGGGATTTTCGTGCGACCGCTGTCCGGTCAGACTCACGGACTCCGCTCACTAGAGTGAACAGCGTCGAGAAGCCTCGCCGCACTCCTCCAACACCGCTTCCGTGATGCGATCCACTTCGACCTGCTCCCTAGCCCTTCTCCTCTCCGCGGCAGCCGGGATGGCTCAAAACGCCCCCCAAGGCGCCGTCGTAGGTGCCGACGGCAAACCCGCCTACCGCCCAGCTTCAAACGGTGATGAAGGACCGCTGCGCTACGGCGGCGCTGCCGACTTCGAACCGACGCTCCACCGCACTCGACCACTGACGGATCCCTCGGACAGCCGTCCTACGCCAGCGGGCTTCCAAAACCGCATGGTCAGCTACGAGGTGGCCACTGGGGTCGAGACCACCCACGCCCCATCAGGCATCAAGCTTCCGGACGCCATGTCGATCTCCGGCAGTTCGCATCGAGGCGTCCAGGAACCAAACCGCCGGGCTTGGAACACGGCGCCCAGCCAAGTCTCTTCCGGCGCGTTTCCTTGGAGCGCGAACGCGCGGGTGTTCTTCATCCAAGGGGGCGTCCAGCTCATGGGATCCGCCACGTTGATCGACCCGCGCATCGCCATCACCGCTGGAAGCTGTGTGCACGAGGGCAGGCTCGGCACCTGGTCTACCAACGTGCAGGTCTCGCCTGCGTGGGACGGCGACGACGACAACTTCGGTTCGGCGGTGGCAAGTTCGATGTCCACCTTCACCGGTTGGACCAACAACAGCACGCTCGGCGACAACATGGGATTCGTGCGATTCGATCGACCGATGGGCGTGCTCACCGGGTGGTTCGGGTACGGGTTCGACAACAACGACGCGTTCTTCACCAGCACCTTCGGCAACATGGCGGGCTACCCGAACGCTGGCTTCGCCGGCGCCCCGGACGCCCTGTACTACATGTTCGGCCTAGCCGACACCGTCGCCGTGGGACAGGTATCCGCCACCGTGAACTGGGGCATGCGCGTGGAAGGCATGACCGGTGCTGGCATGTACATCATCGCCAGCGGTGCGCGCACGATCTACGGGAACTACTCGTCTGAGACTCCGAGAACTTCGACGGCGACGTGGACGCGGATGACGCAACCCAAGTTCGACTTCCTCGAGAACTCCTTCTTGGGTCCTACCTACGGTGCGGCCCGCGACATCGTGCCGCTGGACGTCACCAGCGTGAACGTCACGGCCCGTGTGGGTGGCGAACTCCAGTTGTTGAACTTTGACGCGTTCAACAACTCCACCGCAGATCCTGGCAGCGAGACGTACACGGGAGACATCTACATCTCGACCAACGACAACATCAGCGTGTTCGACACGCTGATCGGCACGTTCTCGTTCACACACGACTTTGACCCAAAGACCAGCTTGCAGGTCGATCTACCTAGTGTGGTCATCCCCGAGAACCTCGCTGCTGGAACCTACTGGGTCGGCATTGTCCACACGACCACGCCGGACGCGAACACGGGCAACGACGACACCGACGGCTTCGACGCACACGAGATCACGGTGCTCCCATACCTGAACTTGCCCACGGGCACGCTCGATGCATCAAGCCCCTCGGGGGCGATCCTCGACTTCGACGCGCTCGCAGGAACGGTGCCGAACTACATCGCGCTCTCCGCACTCACGGACGACACCCGGCTGGATGATCCCGAAGCGTTCTGCAACATCGGCAACAACGCTGCATGCCTCGATCCGTGGTCGGGGAACTTCAACCTGGAGATGGGGCTACTTCCCGGCACCGTGATTACACACAACGTGGAGAACGCGATGGTGATCCAAGTGCGTGGTTCCGGCCCGATGACACTCGACTTCATGGGCGTCAACTATGGGGAAGAGCCCGACGCCGAAGACGGCGTGTTCATCAGCGACAACGGCTCCGACTGGATTCAGATCCTTGGACCTTGGAATACCCGGGTTTCGGCGACCTCTCGCTGGATCAGCGTCACCGGTGTGGATCTAAGCAACACGACGATCAACACCAACGGTGACTTCTACCTAGCGTTCCGTCAGCGCGACAACTTCCCGTTCGGCGGCCTCGATGGCATCAGCATCGACGACGTGCGAATTCACTCCACGTTCTTCCCGACCTTGACGGTGTCGAACCTCTACGGCGGGCAGACCACCGAAGTGAAGGTCTCGTCGGGCACCCCGAACAGCCTCGCGACGATCGTGCTGTCGGTGACCGGGCCTGGCCCGACCCTCTCCATCATTGGCGACCTCGCCGTTGCGAGTGACTTTATTGTGCTCGCCACGGCAGCCTTGGACGGGGCCGGCGAGTTCGCTCACCCCGTACCGTTGCTACCAGCATTCACCGGACTGCGCGTGTGGTTGGACGGTGTCGACTGGGGCTCCTTGTCGTCGACCACCGACCTCGACGTCATCGTGCGGTAGAGTTGCGGGGTGGATCCTGGCTCGACGATCACAGAGCAAGGATCCAGCTGTCGCAGCTATTGTTACGCGATGCCGTAACAAAGAACGCCGTGGCCACCCGCGGGGAAACGCGCCGAGCAGAGGCCTGGCGCGCCCTACAGCCCTTGCTGCCGATTCGGCAGCTCCCACGAACACCCGGCTTGTGAAAAACTTGCCGCCATCCTGACCGCTTTTCCCTGCGCTGCCGCTAGCACATGGAATGCGCGAAGACTCCCTTCGCCACTCTCCAATTCCCCATCTCCCCCCACTGAGTCATGCGAGCCACTTCCGCGACATCCCTAGCACTCCTCTTGACCGCAGCTACCGCTGTTGCCCAACAAGCGCCTCAGGGCGTGGAATCCACCAACGCCACGGGTGTTCCAGG
>CBESZZ010000414.1:0-4315 GCA_965534055.1 uncultured bacterium
GCCGATCTCAGACACGGTGTTCGACCCGACCATCGAGGGCGCGCGCGCGACCACCGATGTTGACGGCCGCTTCTTCCTGGCCGGCATTTGGCCCCGTGGGATCACCTATCTCCGGGTGGACTTTGAGCGTCCCGAAGATCGCGTTGCCGACGACGGGACTTTCGATCCGACGCTGCTGGGCGCATCGACGATTCAGCTCGTCGAAGCCGCTCCCGCACCCGGCACAGTCCACGACATCGGTGACGTCACGCTCAAGCAGGGCGCGATTGTGTCCGGGCGCGTAGTCGATGAGGACGGCGACGGCATCCCTGGTGCGACGGTCCGCAGCGTGCAGATGCCGGGCACACCGTTCGAGTTCGTCCCGCTGCATCGATTCGATCCCGAAGGCGGGATCGCGATCACGTTCGCTGGCGTGCAGGCGGTGTTGAAGTTCCCGAGCTACGTCCTGCGTGCTTTGGAAGCGTTGCCTTTGGTTGAGACGCGCACCGACCTAGAGGGGCGGTTCACGCTCTACGGGGTCGATCCCGGCGACAACGTGGTTGCCGCGACCAAGCCGGGTTTGGATCCGTGGATCGACACGCGCATGCGCTTGAACGCCGGCGACATCAAAGACGTCGGTGACGTGGTGCTCGCTGAAGGTGAGGTGGGCGAAGTGTTGGTTGTCGACACCGAAGGCAACCCGCAACCCGGAGTTGAAGTCTGGGGTGGACCGGCGAGTCTTGGCCCACCGGCCCACTTCGTTTCACCTGCCGGCAAGACAGATGGGGAAGGTCTGACGGAGATTGCCGGTCTGCCGCGCGCGGGTCGGTTCGTGGCGGCAGCCCGCCGCACGGCATCGGATCCATGGATCGTTGCGGGGCCAGTGACGACCGACGAGGTCCTCGAGATCGAGATGGCTGCCAGCGCCACGCTTCGCCTCACCGTCCGTGATAGCACGGCCGAGATTGTCGAAGACCCCGAGCTGCGCCTGCTGGCTGGCCAAGCGGGCCGCGGTGCGGTTGAACTTGCGATGGCTGGTATGGCTAGCGAGATTCCGCTGAAGCGCCGCATGAGGCGCACAGAGGCGGGTGAGCTCGTGATCCGCGAGCTACCGGCCGGGCGCTACGTGATGTTGGTGAAGTCTCCAGGCCACGCGATCTCGGTGGTCGACATCGAGCTTGAAGCCGAAGGCGGCGAGTATTCCGTGACGCTCGAGCGCGCGCCGCAGTTGACGGTCAAGGTGTTCGACGATCGGCAAGAGCCGCTCCCGGGCGCGGACGTGTGGGTGCAACCCCGTGGTGGGGATCGCATGGAGCGACCCGGAGAGATTCCGATCCACATCGGCACCACCGGCAAGGACGGCACGCTGCGCACGGAAACTCTGAAGAGTCCGAAGGTTCGCATCACCGCGCAGCATCATCTGCACGGTCAGATTCACAAAGAGGTCGACCCTCGCACCGAACCCGAAGCGCTGCTGGCGTTTGGCCTTGCAGGCAGGATCGAGGGCTTGCTTACAGAGGGTGGTCTGCCTCCTGAGCCGGGCCGATGGATGATCGTCGCCGAGCGGCGCTACCCGCAGGGCACGCGCGCTGCTGTGCCCGACATTCCGCAGCTCACCACGCCCGGTCTTGACGGCAGGTTCGCGTTCGCCGCGCTGCAGCCTGGCACCTACCGCGTGATCGCGCAGGACTCGGCGAAAGACCTCACGACGCTGGGGGCTTTGTTTTCATTCGTGCAGGGCCGACGTGAACGCGCACCGTGGACGCGCCAAAGGGTCGAAGTCTCGGCGGGCGGAGCGGTGACGCTGGAGATCGATGCGCTGGTCAATTCGGATGCCTGGACTGGACCGGGCGCGGAGATCACGGGAGTCGTGCTTCGCAACGGTCAGCCTGCGCGAGGCGACGTGGTGGCAGCGCGTTGTCCTGGTGTGACGTTCACGGGCGTTGCGAGCGTGGATGCCGCGGGCCGGTTCGAACTCGGACGTGTCCCGGAGGGCAAAGTCGAGATTCGGGTTGTGCCCCGCGCCGTCGCGGAAGCCCGCGAACGTTCGGCGATGCTGAGCCGGTCGTACACGCAGATCCTCGATGTCGTGGATGGCGTGCCTCAGGAACTCACGATCCAACTCTCGGTCGGCAACCTCGTGGGTTCCGTGCAGCGTGGCGACGGTGAGCCGGTCACGGACGCTCGCGTCGAAGCGCGGCCGATCAAGGACGGTGACCAGTTCAGCAACTTGACGATGTTGTTCGATCGCACGGACTCCAAAGGCCGGTTCAAGATTCGGGATCTCCCTGTCGGCACTTGGGGACTTCAAGTCCGCGACGACTCTGGCCGCGCAGACAAGACTGGAATCACGGTGGTGCCTGGCATCGACAACGGTCCGGTGCAGGTCACGCTGCGTTCGACGGTGACGGTGCGCGGCCGTGTTGATCGCAGCAGTTTCGAAGAGAGGCCGCGATGGATGATCGTCGAGTGGAAGCGTGTTGACGAAGTCGACGATCTCTACCGGACGAACGGGCGGGGGTTCGTGGTGCAGGACGACACGTTCACGGTGCGCAATCTGTTGCCGGGGACTTACGAGGTCTCATGGCGTGGTCAGAATCTCCCCTCGGATGTGCGGGCACCTACAGTGGTTGTTGGTAGCGAGGGACTCGACGACTTCGAGGTTCGGTAGCCTCGCCACGGCTTTAGACGTCGTCTACTGCAGTGGAGCAGTAAGACGCGCAGCTCGCACAGCGAAACTGAACCACCAAAGCTTACGGCCGTACTCGCCCTTTTCGACCAGCCGCGATCGAGCGAAGTCCGGGGCAACAGTGCCTGCGCTCGATTCGACTGATGTATCTGATTCGCGATGAAACGAACGATAGTCAGCAGCTTCCGCTTGCTCGATTCCTTGAAGCCATTCGCTCCGCCGGTGGGCGCAGCGACAAATCGGTTTCTTGGCGAGTCACCCAAGCGGGGGGTTACGGACTGGACGTGTGTAGGCTCGAAATCTCGCTGGAGGGGCGAGAGTCCGTCCCAATTGACTCAGCTGACGTTTCCCGCGTCAGCCGAGTCAGGGACCAGTGGTTCTACGACTTGTGCTGCATTGAAGACGCGGCAGGGCTGTACTTCGGCGTTCTGGATTCAGGCGCTCTCTTCATCTGGCGCAACGACGAGCTCTGCAAAGAGGTGGTCGCAGGTTTCGATATCGTCACGCGCGAGAACTCGATCTAGGAAGCAGGGGCTTGGGCGATGGAGTGCGCCCACGCCGAGACTATCGACCGCTGGATTCACTGGTGGGTACGCCATCCAAACTCGGTGCAAGTGACAGGCTGGACTCTCGCAGTCTCGCGGAAACGTTCGCGACCGAATCGGAGATCAGCGCGCTCAGGCGATCGCGGAAGCCGGTGACCTCGGTGATCGCGCGCTCCAGTCGCGTGAGCTGTGCTGAAGTTGGCAGGTCATTGCTCGAACGCAGTGAGTAGGCGGCGCCGCGGGTTGTGTCCAGCGCGCTGCGGCGGCGGACGATACCCTGCATGTTCTCTTTGCCGAAGATGTCGTCTTGCAAGGTTTGGATCTCCTTGATCGCGTGCTTGACGGCTAGGTGAAGCGCGGTCCTGGGGTCTTCGTGTGACGTGGAGTCTGCGGCAGATGCCTGTTCCTCTGGTTCGTCGGTCGTCTCCGTGTTGTCCGCGTGTTCGCTGGTTTCGGACTCTTCGGACTCTTCGGACTCCTGGTCGGTCGACTTAGCTTTGCTCCACTCGTCGCGCTCTTCGGGTGTCGCGGACGCGTTGAGGCGATCTTTGATCGCGGTCACGTCTTTCTTGGCGCGGGCCAGTCTGTCGGTGAGGGCTGCGAGTTCACCCACGAGGCGCTGGCCTTGCATCACTGCGCGGTGCTTAGCGAGGCGGTCGGCGCTGGAGATGTCTTCGCGAGGGTCGGGAAGCACAGTGGCTGACGTGGTTGCTTCGCGGTCGCCGTGTTTGACCGTGATGGAGTAGTCGCCGGGCAGGCACTGCGCGCCACGTGGGGGCAGGTCATCGAGTTTGCGCGGTGTCGGGTTGCGGCTTGGGCTGCGGACGCCGTCCAAGCTGAAGTTCCAGATCACGCGGTTCAGGCCTCGAACGAGCTTGGTGCTGAACGTGCGGGCGAGTTCGCCATCTGCGTCGCGAATTTCGATGGTGGCTTTGCGGCCCGAGTCCTTTTCTTCGTCTTCAGCGTTCTCGGTTTCGCCTTCACTGTTGTCATCGCCCGCGTGTCCGCCTTCTGAGTCGTCGTCGGTCGAAGTTTCCGCCGACTTCTCACCTGACTTCGACTTGTCGTCGACTGCTTCTTCGTCATCGCTGGCCTTGACTGT
>CBESZZ010000415.1:0-4309 GCA_965534055.1 uncultured bacterium
TTCCACGGACTCGTTGAGCGGGCTGCGAAGAACGTGTTCCGGGCTGGATGGAACGTCGTTCGCCTGCTCGGCACCCGGATCGGATGCTGGCTGGCTCGCCGGGTTCGGCGTGGGTGACGAGCCCGGGCCGGCAGCATCGGGGATGTGCGGGGGCTCTCGTGTCACTGGAAGAGAAAAACTGGTGCCCAGGAGAGGACTTGAACCTCCACGGGATTTTACTCCCACTAGGACCTGAACCTAGCGCGTCTGCCAATTCCGCCACCTGGGCACATGGGGGCGCCAGAAAGTAGCCACGACCGTCGCCGATGCAAGGCCTAGTGATGTGACTCGTGGCGCGATCCGCAGAGTTGTGGCGCTGAGAGCGACCCAACGGGGCGAGAGGCGTTGCTGGCCACGGAGAGTGCCCCAAATTCTTGGGCCAACCGCGGGCTCTGGCGAAGCGGATTCGTCTCCACAACGACCCTCCTGGAAAGCTCCGGACAGCGTCGAGCCAACGGCCGTTGCTTGCCGCATGCCAAGCCGCCGCCTACGGTCCCCGCCCCATGGCCAAGAGCGGCAAGCAAAACCCAAACCGCACGATCGCGGTCAATCGTCGCGCCCGGTTCGAGTATGAGATTCTCGAGTCGGTCGTTGCCGGAATGGTGCTCGTGGGGACCGAGGTCAAGTCGCTCCGTGACGGCAAGATCACGCTGGACGAGGCGTTTGTGCGCATCCAGGAGGATGAGATGTTCCTCGTCAAAGCCCACATCCCGGAATACGTCCACGGCAACGTCAACAACCACGAACCCCGCCGTCGCCGAAAGCTGCTGATGCATCGTCGGGAGATTCGCCGGATGAAGGGCGAACTCGGGCAGCAGGGCCTGACCTTGGTTCCACTCCACTTGTTTTGGTCGGAGAAGGGCATCGCCAAGCTCGAAGTCGGCCTGGCTCGCGGCAAAAAAACTCGCGACAAGCGGCAGTCGATCCGGGCACGGGACGATGAACGCGCCATGCGGGATCGTCGGTAGCGGCGCTACGCGCCTGAAGGCCCCGCGCCATGGCATCGGCGGTGCCTAGTTCAGGTCCTCCAGAGGATCTGCTTCGCACTGCAATCTCGTTTCGAGCGGGCCATTCAATGCGTGGGCGGAGAGTTGTCGAAAAGGTGGAGGCTACGCGGTCCAAAGCGACTGCGTCCTACCCATGTCCACCAAGCTAATGTCCTCTGGATCAGTCTCATTCGATCGCGCTGGAGCCTTGCTCTGTCATAGCGCGGTGGAGGAGATGGTCGATGCTTTGGACACGATCGCGCGTGGACCCTTCGGGCTGGATCCGGTGGCTCTTCCCACCCGGGTTCAGCATGCGGACGGCGCGCTTGGCGAACGCAGCGCGGAGTTCGATCTGCGGGTCGATCGCGGAAACGGCCCGATCGAGCGCCTCCACGTGGCGCGGGTCACGGGTGAGCAACGCTGCATTTCGAGCCTGATGATCTTGGGGTTGCCGCGTCCGCAGTCCGGTGATCCGGTGTTCTTCTTCGAAGCCTTCGCGGTGTTGGGTCGGTTTCATTCCGTCGCGCTCGATCTGCTGCCGTGCGGCGCAGACCGGGACATTGCAGCGCCCCGTTTGGAAGCAGCGTCACGCGTCATGCGCGCGGCGACCGAGCGGCCGCGTTCGTTGGGCTTGCACGGCACGGATACCTCTGACGCCGTGTTGTGCGTCTCTGGGTCGGAAACCACGGCGATGTTCTTGCCGGATGTGTTTCACGCATACTTGACGGCCTGGGTTGGTGCGCTCAGCGATGGCAAGCCACAGGGTGAAGCCTCGGTTCAAGAAGCCCTAGTTCAAGACGATCGCGCGCTAGCCCAGCGACGCTTGCTGCAGCAGCTAGGACGCCGCAAGGGAGCCCATCCGGTTCTCGCGTCGATGTTCGGCTCGGCGTTCATGGACACGGCTTGGCATGGCGTGTTCTTCGCGCAGTATCCGCCGGTCGTTGGATAGCGCAGGTACGGTGCCAGGACAGGCACCGTACCTGCGCGACCGCCCCTCCGTCAGGCTAGCGAATGGTAACCGCCACAGCGCGGTGCGCTGTGGCTCGCACGGTCAGAACGCCGCGTTTGGGAATCCGCAGCGACGTGACTGCCGGTCGTTTCGGTGTGCGGCAGATGCGCTTGCCGTCGATGTAGAGGGTCGCCCGTGCGGACGTCGCGAGATTCATCCGTCGAGGTTGTTTCGTTCGGTTGACGAACACCTTGCGTTCTTCGCCACGGCTCACCGAAGTTGTCAGCAAGCCGCCGTCGCCAGGCACTGAACCGTCGACGCAAAGAACGACGTCGCACGCATCGAACGCTTCATCGAAGCCGGCCCGTCGCGTCTGCAGGATGACGCGATCGGCGAAGCGTCGCACAACGCGAAACTGCAGCGGCAACTCCTCGGCGTAGACCGCAACCGCGTGCAGTGTGGCGCCGCCTGCCGAAGGCGTGAGGAATGCTCCCAGTTCGCGTGTTCTGAGCATCTCTTCGCCCAGAGCGCAGAGAGTGAGGCCTTCATCGGCGGTCACGCTCACCGTGCACGCCAAGTCTTTGCGGCGGGGGATTGCGGTGACGGAGATCACGCGGCCGGGTGGCAGGGAGATGAGGGTGTAATCGGTCATGGTGCAGTGCAGCTCGGAGCGTCCCGTCGTCGTCGCTTGCTCGCTGGGTCAAACCCACCGTCAGGACCGCGAACGGGAGGCCGACTGTCGTGCCTTTCGCCCATCGATCAAGCCGGATGCGGCCAGGAAAGAACCCGCATCGCCACGGTTCCGGATGACCGAATGGGCTTGCGCACAGCGCCGGCATGCGCGACAGTGCGCGGGCAACAACCGTACATGGGGGCGACCGGCTTCGACCGGATGCTGTCACGTCGGGAGTGGCGTGCCGAGGTTCTCAGGAGGCCTCGTAAAACACCTGAGAAAATGTATTTGCCAACGAGCAGTACGCCCTGGCAGCCTAAGAACTAGGCAGTCACGTCAACCTCGCTTCGCCTGCGGGCGGGGAAGACGACAAATAGCAGGCTGGTTCGCCGCGTTTGCCTGACGCTCGGCGAACGAGAAAACGTCGGGCTGGCTGCTGCAGATCCTGGACGTCGGAGCTGCATCGGCGAGACTCAAAAGACGGCCTACGCACGTAGAAGCTTCCGTCGGGGTATCTCGGGACGCGGGTTCGATTCCCGCCGCCTCCACCATCTAAAACCCCACTACCATCGGGGTTTCGGCAGATTAGCCAACCGGCTGACACCGATTTTGACACCCTGAATTCTCCCCGGCTTATGCCGGTGGGGATCAGGGGAGTCGAACCCCAACGCTCCTGCCGGCAATCCCGCGCGGATGGCCAGATTCAGCACGCCGCAGATGGCGTGGCACCGCTCACGGCACCAGCCTGTGCTGGAGGTGCATCTTGAACGCGCCTCAAGGCGTGGCCGTCGTGTTGCTCGACGACCCTCGCTCAGTTCCCTTCACCCCCGGGCCCTGGAACTCTGGACGCCAAGACACGGTGACGCTCTCTGGTGACTCGGAAGCGCCGTGGTCGAAGAGCGTGTATGCCCCCGAGTCAATTGGCGGCTACTTGGTTGCTGAGGCTCATTCTCCAGACCAGAACACGGCGCTGGCAAACGCGCGACTGGTCGCTGCGGCCCCCAAGCTCTACGAGACCCTAGAGAAGGTCACGGCTTGGCTCGAAGAGCAGGGCATGAGATGGGAAGCGATCGACGAGTGCCGAGCTGCGCTGACCATTGCGACTGAAGGGGGTGCGTCTTGAGCGGCCCCAATATCGAAGCCGGATCGCTGCCCGAGTTCATGGCGCATCTCCAGGGGTGCGCTCGTAAAGCGACCGGCGGTCGGCACCGCTGGGCGGTGACTGAGAAGGCCACGCGCGAGGAGCTGATCGCCGACCATGCTGAGAATCTGAGTCACTCAGATTCGAACGCGGTCCATTCCGTCGGTGCGATGGATCACCCTGGCACGGTGCTGGGTGACGAGCCGGAGCGACCTCAGCATCTGGTGATCACCGCCCTGACGGGTAACGGTCCAAACAGCGAGAACAACGCCAAGTTCTACGCTGCGGCAAACCCGGTTGCGGTGCTTGTGCTGCTCGCCCACCTTCAGCAGTTCATTGATTGCGCATACGCGCTGCAGATGACAGCCGAAGAGGCAAGCGAGATCACGGGAACGGTGGACGCCGAGACCATCTTGAAGTCGCTCCAGGATGCTTGGAAGACGCCGCAGATCGATACGACGGACGATGGGGGTGCGTCTTGAGCGCGCTCGAAGAGGGCGCCGTTTGCCGCGAGATGACTC
>CBESZZ010000416.1:0-4289 GCA_965534055.1 uncultured bacterium
GATCGGTGCCCGGTGTGGCGCCCGATCCCACGCACGCGGTCGCCGGGCATGGGACGCGTTCCGATGCGGGACGCGGGAGCGATGCAAAGAATCTTGGTGGCGCCGCGGCTCACGACGAACAGCAGCTCTTGGCCACCGGGTCCCGGTCGGCGTTGGACACGATCGCGAACGATCCCATCGAATCGAGTCGGGCCCCGGTTTGGAATGGCGGATCTCCGATCGGCGTCAGAGAGTCCAGGTGTCATTTCGGTCCACGAATCCAGCTGCGCCCCGGGATGGGGGGCGGGCAGCGGTGCGGAAACCGCTCCGGCCAGCGCGGCGGGGATGGCCAGCAGGATGGCTTGCCGGCAACGGGTGTTGCGGTCTCGCCGGCCTCGAGACTGCGGCGGCCCACCGGGCGCGGAGAGCCACATCACAATCGCCAGGACGGTCAATGTGACCAGAACCACCACGAGAACGCCGCCGATTCGCGCACTCAGCGAGGCCGCGCAAACCAGGCCTGCCGCGATCGCAAGGGGCGCCATGGCGTGGTTCAGGCCGTGCCCCGCATCGCCAGGCGGCGTGGAAGTCGGCAGGGTCGTCACGGTGTTCGGTGTTCCGCACGGCATCGCCGGTTACCCTTTTCCCGATGGTTCGAGCGCTTTACCCCGGGAGCTTCGATCCGCCAACGTGCGGACATCTTGATCTGGTTGAACGGGCGTTGTCCCTGTTCGAGTCGGTCAGTGTCGCAGTCGCGGAGAACACCTCCAAGTCGCCGCTGTTTAGCCTGGAAGAACGGGTGGAGCTTCTCCGTGAGGTGCTGCCGGACGATCCGCGCGTGGAGGTCATCACGTTCACGGGACTCGTCGTCAACTTCTGTCGTGATCAGGGCTTTGGGGCGATCCTGCGCGGCTTGCGCACGGTTTCCGACTTCGAGTATGAGTTCCAAATGGCGTTGACCAACCGCCATCTCGAGGAGTCGGTCGAGACGGTGTTCGTGATGCCGTCGGCGCGCTATTCCTACGTCTCTTCATCGCTCTTGAAAGA
This sequence comes from uncultured bacterium, assembly GCA_965534055.1. GTDB lineage: Bacteria > Planctomycetota > UBA1135 > UBA1135 > UBA2386 > CBESZZ01. Next base: position 1,027 of record CBESZZ010000416.1, read on the forward strand.
GGTGGTGAAGAACGGCGGAGATGTCTCCGCTTTCCTACCCGACGTCGTCGAGCGTCGCCTTCGTCAGCGTCTCCAAGGCGGCTGAATCTCGACTCCTTCTTCGAACCCTTCGCTTCATCTGTCGTTCATGCAGTCCATCGCCACCGACCACGCTCCCGCCGCCATTGGCCCCTACAGTCAAGCCATCCGTGTGGGTGACTTGTTGTTCTGCTCCGGGCAGATCCCCTTGGATCCAAAAACCATGGAGATCGTCGGCACGGATGCGACCGCGCAAACGGAGCAGGTGATGAAGAACCTGGAGGCGGTCTTGGAAGCCGCGGGTTCTTCACCAGAACAGGTCGCACGCACCACGATTTTCTTGGCCTCGATGGGTGACTTTGCAGCTGTGAATGCCGTTTATGAGCGCACGTTCTCCAGCCACAAGCCCGCCCGGGCGTGCGTTGCAGTGAAGGAGCTGCCCAAGTCCGTCTTGGTCGAAATCGACTGCATCGCCTCCGTCGCTTCGTGACGCAGGAGCGACTCGGCGTGGATGCGCCCACCGCGCGCGCGCTGGCCGAGTCGCGTCGAGGGCCTTGGTTCCGACGACTGACGGAAGGGGCGCTGGTGCTGTGCGTCGTCGCCCTCCCGGCGCTGCTTGCTGGACTTGGGCTTGGTGCCCCCGCGGAGGCCGGCGAACTCGAACGCCTGACGGCCGCGCAACTGGGCAGTGATCCGACGTTGGTCGCCTCGTTCTACCAACTGACGAGCGATCCCGGCGCAATTGAATCGAGCCTGCCGGGCCACCGCGCTTCTGCCGCGCTCGCCGCTGCGCGTCGCGCCCAGATCTTGCTCTTGCTCGCAGCCAGCGGGCTGCTGTACCTGGCCATTTTGTTCGCCCGTGGTCGCAGTCGGGCGTTGGTTGGATGCGTGCTATTCGCGTGCTTGCCGGCTGTCTCAGTGCGCGGTCACGTGCTTCGCCCGGAGACTCCAGCAGTTGTCTTCGCGCTGCTGGCCGTGGTCATGCTTCAGGTGTTCGTCCGCTTTCTTGCGCAGGCCAGGACGTCGCCGGCGAACACGCGCGTCTGGGAGCGTCGGCTTGCCCTGATTGGTGCGGGTCTTGCCACGGCGGTGACCTCGGCGCTGTCGATGCTCTGCCTTGCGCCGCAGGGCATCTTGCTGCTGCTGCCAGGTGTGCTGCTGGCGCTGGTCACGGTGATGCTGATTTGGCGCTTCGGTCTGGTGCTGCGAAGGTTCAAGTCGCGGGTGTTGCCGAGTCGAGCGTTCACGAACCGCTTGGCACCTTGGTTGGCTCTCTCGTTCGGCGTGCTCTTGGTTGCGACGGTGTCCCATTCGTTGGTCATCGGCGAGAGTGCGAACGCCGTGATTCCTGCCGCAACCCAAACGAGCGACCGACTGTTCTTCTCGGCCGATGCCACCGCGACTGGCTTTGGTTCGCCCTTTGTGGGAGGAGTGCTTTGCGGGCTCACGGTGCTTGGAGCGGGTTTCGGGTTGTTCCGGGTCGGGCTGACTTTGGGGCGTCGTCGCCGCATCGAACCGGATCTCGTGTTGTTCGTCTTTGCCCTCGTGTTCTTGGCACAGCGTGGTCTGTGGTCCGCCTCGGTGCTCGATGCGCTTCCGGCTTCGCCTGCCGCAGCACTGCTTGGTGCCGAGGGACTCGTGGGGTTGATTTCCGTCCTGTTGGTGGCGCGCAAGCGACGCAGCGCTGCTTAGAGCCCTCAGCGCGCGCGTTTCATGGCCGCGATTCGGCTTGTCCATTCGCTGACGCGTGCCTCGTCGCTTGGCCGCGCACGCTGCCTCAAGACGTCGAGGTAGTCCTGAGCTGCACGCAAGAACTCTGCACTGCGCGTGGGGTCTTCGGGGAAGTCTTGGATCAGTGACTCGGCATCGCGAAGTGCTTGGTCAAACGATCGATCGGCGGTGTCCCACGCACCTGACCGTTCGTGGGCGAGGCCAAGCCACGCGCGGTGGGCGACGTGCAAACTGTGAGCTCCCACGTTTCGGGGCTCCTCGCGCAGCCGTTCAGCATCCAGTTGGAGGGCTTGGTGGAGCTGGCGAACGGCCTTCGCAAGATCGCCACGCCGAAGCGCGATGTGGCCTAGCAGACCATGTGTTGTCGAAGCGGCCCGCGCCTTGCCGCGGCGCAGTCGCGGCAAGCGGGTCAGGGCCTTCTGCAGCTCTTGGTCAGCGAGGTCCAGCTCGTTGAGCTGCACGAGGTTCTCGCCGAGCCCGATGCGAGCGAACACCAGGTCGTCCGTGGCCTTGGCGTCGAACTTCTCTTGTCGGACGTGGCGAGACAGGATCTCGATCCCGCGGCGGCAGATCTGAACACTCTCTGCCGAAACGGGCATGGTCGCCGACCACTCGCGAAGTGCCGCTGCCAGCGAGCGTCCGTAGCTGCGCGGATCCGTGCTTGCATGAGCGTCCAGTTCGCGGACCGCGAGAGCGAGCTCTTGGCGTGCTTCATACACTCGACCGGTGCGCTGCCAGATGCGTGCGAGCTTGCGCCGCACATCCGCGAGGATTGCGTACCGTACACGGCCGAAGTTGGGCGCGAGTCGATGGAGTTCCGTGGCCTCTGCCTTGGCTTCGATCAGGAACGATTCTGCGCGAGCGAACTCACCCAACAACACGTGGACCTCGGCAAGCGTCATGAGCGCGATGCAGCGACCTTCCATCAGGCCGGGATCTTCCGGCCGGTGTTGCAGCACGTCGTCATACATGGAGACCGCGTCGTCCAGGAGCGCCTGACGCACGCCACTTCCTGCGCGAGTTCCCAGCAGCCGGAGATCGTTTGCTTTGAGAAGCAGTTGATCCAACGCGCGAGTCGCGGTGGCAATTCCAGCTTCGGCAGCGGAGTTTGCGGTCGCGATCTCGGCGTCGGCGGTGTCTCGCCGTGTCCACAGCGCGGCCCAACCGATCGCCAGCAGGCCGGCCGCGATTGCGATGGCGACAAGAATTGAGCGATGCCGATGCACGGTCTTGGACGCGAGGTACGACCAAGACGGAGGGTTGGCTTCCACGGCTTCGTTGCGCAGGAAGCGTTCGATGTCGGCCGCCAACGCTGCCGCGGTTTGGTAGCGATGCGCGGGGGACAGTGCCAAAGCCTTGCCCGTAATCCAGTCGAGCTCTTTGGGAACGCGCATCTCGTTGCGTGTACTCGATTCCGTCGGCTGCGAACCGCTGTGGCCTTTGGCCGATCTCGCGCGGACGAGCGCACTCGGTTTGGGGGCTTCTCGGGTCGGCGCTTCCGGTGAGTAACCCCA
>CBESZZ010000417.1:0-4283 GCA_965534055.1 uncultured bacterium
GGTGATCTTCGAAGAGTTCAAGGGCACCGGCAACATGGAGCTCGTGCTCAACCGGCAGCTCGCCGAACGCCGTATCTTCCCCGCCATCGACATCGAGATGTCGGGCACCCGGAAAGAAGAACTCTTGCTCGGCGAAGAGCGGGTCAAGCAGCTCTACACGCTGCGCCGTGTGCTTGCGCGCATGAACGCTCTCGACGCGATGCCGTTGCTCATCGACCGATTGATGAAGACAGAGACGAACGACGAGTTCCTTGAGTCGTTCCGGCTCGAGGACTGATGCGCCGGGCCTGATTTGCCGGGACCTGGACAATGCGAGGTGCGCGCGCGAACGATCGCGCGCGGCCCTTGGCTTGGGCTCGGAAACCCTGTTGCCGGAGCCTCTCTCTTGGCTAACGCTCGCTGCGGTTCGGCTCCTTGCGAAAGGCTCCTTGGCTGGGTTCCTTGCCCGGCTGCCAGGCCGCGCTCACCATTCGGAATGAACCGACCCCCGACCGTTTCCGCTCTAGTCACGCTTCTTCCATTCGGCCGCCCTGCGTGGGCGGGACGGACGGGGATGCATCAGACCCGACGATCGCGACGAATGCACAACCGCAGACCCTCGCTTCAGGTGACTGAACTTCAGGAGACTGGCCGATGATCATCGTCGACCAGCTTGCCAAGTCTTACGGCGCGGCCCACGCGCTTCGCGGAGTGTCCTTCGAGGTCGCGCGCGGCGAAGTGCTGGGGTTCCTCGGACCCAACGGCGCGGGCAAGTCGACCACGATGAAGATCCTCACGGGGTTTCTTCTGCCGACGTCCGGTGGCGCGACGATGGACGGGCTCGATGTGGTGACCGATTCGCTCGCTGTGCGTCGCCGGCTCGGCTACCTGCCCGAGTCCACACCGCTCTACGCGGAGATGCGTGTCGATGAGTACCTGAAGTTCGCCGCCGAGATTCGCGGTGTCGGGGTGAGGCAGTGCAAGGCCGCCGTCGCTCGGGTCGTCGATCTCTGCGGGCTCGCGCGGGTGACCGGCAAGAACATCTTGGAGCTGTCCAAGGGTTACAAGCAGCGCGTGGGTTTGGCCCAAGCCATGATCCACGAGCCGGAGGTCTTGATCCTCGATGAACCGACATCCGGCCTCGATCCAAACCAGATCGTCGAAGTGCGGGACCTGATCGATCGCATCGGCCAGGAGCACACGGTGATCCTCTCGACGCACTACCTGCAAGAGATCGAGAAGTCCGCGGACCGCATCATCATCATTCACCTGGGGCGCATCGTGGCGAACGATTCGTTGCCCGCGCTCACGGCGAGCGTCGATGCCGGAGCGCTTGTCGCGACCATTCGCGGCCCTGAAGTGGCCGTGCGCGCTCAACTCGAATCGGCGTTTCCCAAGCGCACCATGACCGTGGCTACGCGCGACGGGGACGTGTTGACCTGGCGAATTGACGTCGGCCAACGGGAGCGCGGCATGGCTGAAGAGGCCACGGCCAATCTCGTCGCGAAGAATGGATGGGGTCTCTTCGAGCTGCGACGTGAAGCAGCCGCTTTGGAAGACGTCTTTCGTGATCGCACGGTGGGCGTCGGGCACTCAGTCGTAGAGCAGTCCCGCGACGAGCAGCTTGAAGAAGCCGCGAGTGCTGCATCCGAACAAGCGGATGGCTCCTCCAATGCGTGACGCTCTCGTCATCTTCCGCCGCGAATTCAAGAGCTACTTCCTGTCGCCGATTGCCTACGTCTTCGGCGCACTGTTCTTGGGCGTGCAGATCTACCTCGGCACGACGGGCACGATGGTGCACGGCCGGGGCGCGACAATGTTCGTTTTCTTTACGATCTTGCCGTGGGTGCTGTTGTTCTTCGTGCCCGCTCTGACCATGCGCCTGTGGGCGGAAGAGCGGAAGCTCGGCACGCTTGAGCTCCTCATGACCTTTCCGGTCACGGTGGCGTCGCTGATTGCGGGCAAGTTCTTTGCGGCACTGCTGTTCTTGGTGCTGGTGCTGATGCTCACGCTTGGTGTGCCCTGGACCCTCGCGATGTATGGCGATCTGGACTGGGGGCCGGTCTTCGGCGCGTACATCGGTGCTGTCTTCATGGCGTCGGCATACCTGTCCGTCGGGATGTTCTTCTCCAGCCTCACGCGCGATCAGATCGTGGCGCTCCTGATGGCTCTGGTGACCCTGCTCCTCCTGTTCATCGTCGGCATGCCCGCCATGCGGATTTACATGGATGTCTGGGCGCCGAGTTGGGCGCTCGACCTGCTCGGTGCGGTGAGTCCGTATCGCTACTTCGGCAGCATCGCGCGAGGCGTTTTGGACACGCGGGACTTCGTCTACTACGGAGCGTTCTGCACGTTCTTCCTATGGCTCAACGGTCTGGTTTTGAAAGCCCGAAGGGTGAACGGATGACTCTCAGCCCACCCGAATCGAAAGAGTCTGGAACCGCGCTTGCGCTCGTCCTGCAGGGCTTGCTGTTGGCTGTGGTCCTCGGACAGGTCGTATTTCTCGCGACGCACTGGTCGGCCCGTGCGGATCTAACGGAGGACGGTCTCTACAGCTTCACCGCGTCCACGACTCGACTGCTCGACAAGCTTGAGCAGCCCTTGGTGATCGAGTCGTACTTCAGTGCGGACGACAAACTCAACGCCGAGTGGGCCCAGGCTCGGTTGAACCTGGAGAGCTTCTTCGCGGAACTCGCCAAGACCGCGCCCGGCAAGATCGTCCAGCGCCGCTACGACCCGCAAGAAGAACTGGAGGTCGCGGACCGCGCCAAGCGTCTGGGGATTCGGCCCGTGCCGATGTCCGACCGTGGGCAGGGCTCGGTGTCGGTGACCGAGGTTTGGCAGGGCGTGCGGCTTCTCTACGCCGGCGAGCGCAGCCGGGTGTTCGACGTCATCATGCCGCGACTCGCGCGCCAGATTGCCTACTTGGAGGCGGAGTTCACTCCTGCCATCCAAGAAGTGCTCACCGAGAACAAGCGCAGGATCGGGTTCATGTCTTGGCCCATCGCACCCGCGGATCTGTTCCGCACGGGTAGTCGCAGGCGCGACACGGTGCATGCGTGGCGCCGCATCCGATCATTGCCTGCGCTCGAGCGTCGCTACTCGTTCGTCGATCTGAAGGCGGCCAACGGAGTCCTCGCTCCCGACGACGTCGAGTTGCTGTTGCTGTTCAGGCCGCGCGCTCTGACCGATCGCGAGAAGTACGTCATCGATCAGTTCGTCCTGAGTGGACGGCCCGTGCTGCTGTTCTCCGACACGCATGAATACATGCTCGGTCCCGAGCGGCGCATGGTGCAGCGAACGTTCGAACTCGACGCGGACGGCAGCAAGGTGAAGTGGCTGGACCAGTTGCGCCGCTACGGCCTCAACGTGGGTACCGAAGTCGTTGCGGACTACTGGGACGCGACGATGGAGGACTTCTACATGTTGGTGCCGGGGCGCGGCGGCCGCATGGAACCCAGCCGACGGCAGTATCCATTCTGGTTCCACTCCTGGGGTGTCGACTGGGCGGACGATGGGTTCGTCAACTTGGCGGCGACGCGCGCGCGTGATGGTTCCATCGACGAAACGCTGCAGCAGTACTACCGCGAGTCGTTTCAGCCCGGTCTCAACACCGATGTGCCTGTGCTGCGTGACTTCTTTCAGCAGGACTCGGCGCCGCGCGGTCCTGGGTTGTTCTGGCCAGGCCCGGTGCGTCTTGCCGAGCCGTTCCCCGAGGGTTTGACGGGTCGCGTTTGGATGCATTCGTCTCCTTTCGCGGTCGCGCGGACCCCGGAGCGCATTCTCGATCCGCTGGGACCCGACCCGAACCCCGCGGCGCAAGAGAAGAACTACAACCGCTTCATGGCTTCCCTGAAGCGGTGGTATGGCAGCTCTTCTCGAGAACAGATTCCACTGGCAGCGGAAGTCACGGGCACGTTTGTGTCGGCCTTCCGCGACCTCGCCATTCCGAAGCGGCCGGGCGAGGGCGGTGGAGACGACGACCCTGAAGACGGCGACGGTGAAAACGTCAACGGCTCAGAGGTTGGCGGCAACGACGTGGTTCCAGAGGTCGGTCCGGAGCTGCCGCCAGAGATGGTCGCCGCAAACGCCGGTGCGTCGGATGCCGACGCGCGCCTCAACGAGTCCTCGAAGCCTGGTCAACTCGTCGTGATCGGCGACGCCGACTTCTTGCGCGACGACTTGGTTGACGGCACCTACCAGGGCGTGGGCGGTCCGATCAGCCCCTTGGGGACGCTGTTCTTCGTCAACCTCATGGATCACTTGATGCAGGACACGGACTTGATCGAGCTCCGGACCCGTTC
>CBESZZ010000418.1:0-4283 GCA_965534055.1 uncultured bacterium
TATGCAACCGTTGCAGCGCTTCGCAGACCTGCACAACAACCCCGGTGTGGCCGTAGATGACGACGCTGCGAAGGTTGGTGTCGCGAACTCCGGTCTGCTTCTCAAACGCGGAGATCGACTTCGGCTCCCCCAGCACCAGGACTTCATCGCTGCTCTGAATCGCATCGTCACCACCGGGGATGATGATCTCGTGCTCACGATCGATCGCGGCGATGTGCACGCCGTTTGGAATCTTGAGTTTCTTGATCGGCAGCCCAAGCAGCTTTGAGTCCTCGCCAAACCGCAGCTGCCGCATCTGGATGCGGCCTTCCGCGAAGTTCTCGACGCCGACGGCCTGGTTCTGACGGATGGTCTTGACCACCTCTTCCGCAGCCAGGTCATCGAGCGACAGCAGCAGATCGAACAGCAGGTTGCCACGCAGGAGTGTGCGCGACTTCCGGAAGGGCGCGAGATCCTTGAGCCGCAGCACGGTCTTGCGAGCCCCCATGCGCTTGCCGAACAAGCAGCACAGCATGTTGACGTGGTCGTCGTTGGAGACGGCGAGCAGGAGGTCCGCCCGCGGCACGTCGGCCGCGTCGAGCACGTCCGGTCGCGCACCGTCGCCTTCCACCGTTTGCACGTCCATCGCTTCCGACAAACGTCGAAGCCGTGCAGGATCTGCATCCACCACGGTGATCGAATGCCCTTCTCCGGACAGCACCTTGGCCAAATGTGACCCCACCTCGCCGAGCCCTACGATGACGATGTTCATGAGCGCATGCACCGGCTGGGGCGAAATGGTTGCATGAGGCCAGGGGGCAGCAAGGGCAAGGTTGCGGCAGCGGTCATCCGTAAGGAGGGCTGCAGGTGCAGCGGCCGACAGTCGCGAGACACTGCACTCGACGGCGCGCGGGTGATGGCCCATCATCCCGGTTCGCATCGTCGTGTCCACCATGCACCTCCTCATCCTCGACAACCGCGACTCGTTCGTTTGGAACCTGGCACAGACGTTTGCAACCGTCGGCGCGAAGACGACCGTCGTGCGATCCGACGCGGATACCGTGACCCAGACCTTGGATGAAGCGAGCGCAACGTTCGATGCGGTGGTGGTTTCACCCGGACCCGGCCGACCGACCGAAGCCGGCAAGAGCCTCGCAGCAATCAGGCAGCTCCACGGCCACATGCCCATCCTGGGAGTGTGCTTGGGTCACCAAGCGATCGGGGAAGTCTTCGGCGCCACGCTGCGGCGTTCGACACCATGCCACGGCAAGGCTTGGCCAGTGATCCACCGGTCGTCACGCCTGCTCTCGGAGTTGCCGTCTCCCTTCCTGGCGTGCCGATACCACTCGCTCGCCCTCCAGCCCGATTCGCTACCGGAGGCTTTGCTCGCGACGGCGTGGACGCCGGAAGGCGACGTGATGGCGGTCGAGCACCGGGATGCTCCAACCTTCGGCCTGCAGTTTCATCCGGAATCGTTTCGCACCGAGCACGGCGCCCGCATCCTCTCCGCTTACCTAAACGTCATCTCCTCGCGTTAGGTCGATCGACACGCGCGGACTGAACATGGACTCACCACCGACATCAGACATCGTCGTCGTCACCCGCGGGTTGACCAAGACGTTTGGCCGCAGCCGGGTGCTTCACGGCGTGGACTTCGAGATGTCTCGAGGCTCGATCGTCGGATTCATCGGCCCCAACGGGGCGGGCAAGTCCACGTTTCTTCGGGCGCTGATCGGCCTGGTGTTCCGGGACGGCGGCACGGCCACGGTGCACGGGCTCGACCCGGCGACTCAAGCTCTACAAGTGCGCCGACACACCTCGTACCTGCCGGGTGAAACCAGCATTTACTCCAACATGTCCGGCAATCGCTTCCTGCGGTTTGCCTGGAGTTTCTATCCCGGCGCCCGTCACGACGATCTGATCAAACAGGCCATCGGAGAATTCGGGCTGCCGTTGCGACAACGCGTGCGCCAGTACTCCGCAGGCATGAAGCAGAAGCTCGCGTTGCTCGCCACCATCGGCCCCAAGGTGCCGCTCTACATCTTGGACGAACCGGACCGCGCACTCGACGCGACCACGCGGTTCTTCCTGCGGGACCTGCTCCTGGAACTGGCCAAGCGCGGCGCGGCCGTCCTGCTCAGTTCGCATCACCTGTCCGAAGTCGAAGCTGTCGCGGACAGACTCGACTTCCTCGTCGACGGCAAGATGGTGCCCGCCGCAACGATCGACGCCATCCGTGACACCCACCGGCGCCGCATTCGGCTGCAGCTCACCCAGCCCGACGCCCAGCTGCCACCGGGGCATGAACTAGTCACCGTGGAACCCGACGGCACGCGCGTCCTGGATGTCGCATCCGATCCTGTCGCCTACCTCTCCAAGCTGGAGCCCAATCAGGTTCGCGCTGCAGAGATTGGACTGACGCGACTTGAAGACGTGTATCGAGCGCTCACCGTCAACAAGGGCGAACCCAAGGACGTGCGACAAGTGAACGAGCTCGCGGGAGACAGACCATGATTGTCGCGAAAACCGCCCGCGACCTCTGGGTCATGGGGCTCGTGTATCTGGTCATTCTCGAGCTAATGCTCATCCCGACCGTCCTGCTGTTCCCGGATCTGTACACGGACCTTCGTCGCCAACCCAAGCTGCTCGACAAGCTGGGCTACGCGAAGTTCTTGAGCGACATGTTCTCGAGCATTCAGGACCCCAAAGAGAGCGTCGCATACGTCAACTTCATGGCGGTGCAGCTGTTCTTCAAGGGTGTGAACATTGCCGGCCTGTCGTGCTCCGTCCTGCTTTGCACGGGCATCATCAGCCGCGAGCGAGAGACACACACTTTCGAGTTCTTGCTCGCTCGACCGATCTCTCGACTGTCGATCCTGTGGTCGAAGTTCTGGGTAACCGGCCTAGTGCTCTCGATCCCGATCTTTGTGACGTCGTACACGGCCTACTACTTGAGCTGGGCGATCGACGAACAGCTGTCGGCTTGGCCACTGTTCATCTGCAGTTTCCACGCGTGTTGGTTCGTGCTGTTCTGGGCCGCGATGACCACGTGGTTCTCCGTGTGGCTGCGCACGCAGATGCAGACGGCGTTTTGGGTCGGCGGCATCATCATTCTGCAGGTAGCGCTGTTCTTCATTCCAACCATTCGGGTGGCGAGCGTGTTCCAGTTCTCGGACTTCGCAACCTACGGCCCGGTCATGGCCGGAAACCGTGGGTTCATCGACCTGTTCATGGGCAGCACCATTTGGCTCGTGGGCGCCACGGCGTTGGTCTTCTGCGCAGCCGCAATGCGTTTGAGGCGCGCGGATCTCTGACGTGGTCTTCCTCTCGGTGACCTGGACGTTGGCGTGCGAAGTAGTCCGCGCCATCTCGTCACCACTGCGCTTGATCGCGTATCTGCCCAAGCGTGCTGCATGGCGCCGCCGCGCCACGTTGGCGCTCACCCAACCACCGCCTGCCGACCTGCGCGACGATCCGCTGCGTGAGTTCTTCGCCACGGCCCATGGACGGTCCAAGACCAACGCGCCGCCGCACGTCTTCCTGTCCGCCGGCGAAGCCTCGGGCGAAGCCCACGCCGCACGGCTCGTTCGTTCGATGCAGGCAGACGTGGTGCATCCGACGCGCTGGTCGTTCTTTGGCGGGCAAGCCATGGTGGACGCTTTGAGACACAACCGCGGCGAAAGCCGTCGCGCGGACCACACGCTGCTGGACGACGCGCTGCTCTGGCCGCTATCCGAACACGCGGTTATGGGCATCGGCGGCGTGCTGAAGAGCTTGCCCTTCATCGTTCGCGCGTTTGCACGCTTTGTGCGCATGCTCGAGGAGGATCGGCCGGACCTCGTAGTCTTGGTGGACTACCCTGGCCTCCACCTCGTCATGGCCAAGGCCGCAAGACGCCGAGGCGTGCCGGTGCTGCACTACGTCGCACCTCAGTTTTGGGCGTGGGGTCCGTGGCGCATGCGACGCTATCGGCGCAGCGTGGACGCGACGCTCACGATCTTGCCCTTCGAGGTGGGCTTCTTTCGGCAAGCCAAGCTGCCCGCGCTCTACGTCGGCCATCCGGTGCTCGACGAATTGAAACGCAACCCACCCGAAGCGAGCGACGTCGCCGCTATTCGCGAACGCCGCACTCTCGTGCTCCTTCCCGGCAGTCGACGCAAGGAGATCGAACTCAATCTTCCCGGCATGATCCGCGTCGCGCGCGGCTTGCGGGGGCGGCTGAAAGACGACGCTGGCAACAGCGACCTCCATGTCCTGCTCGCACACCGCGACGAAGGTCGCCTGCCGCTCATCCGCGAACTGCT
>CBESZZ010000419.1:0-4269 GCA_965534055.1 uncultured bacterium
ATTCCGCATGCAAGGCCCATGCGCGGAAGTGGAGATCAAGCCTCGGCACCGCACAAGAAGGAACTCGCAAGCCTCTTCGCGCGGGGATCTCCGGTGGTCGGGGTTCAGCCCGCGGCGGCGGGCGATTCGGGCGACCGTGGGGTGATCCGAGCCGTTGCGGCGGGTGACCCGGTCTCGCTCAGGTGCTGAGGTTCTCGTCCACGCACTTGGCGCTTTCGAGGAGCAGCTGCGTGATGTTCAGGCTGATCCGCTCTTCAATCTCGCTGACTTTCCCGTCCTCGAACTCGAATCCGGCTTCCGGCACCGCGTAGAGCCGCTTGAAGAGCGATTGAACCTGGTGCTCTAGGGCATCTCGGAGATCGTCCTCACTGATCAGGGCGGCCTTGGTCATGGCCTCACCAATCGGGCCGGCTTGCGGCGCGTGGCGACGCAAGAAACCCTCGAGGTGGCCGATGCTGATCTTGTCTTGCGCCACCAGAATGCTACCGAGTCGATCCGATGGGAGGCCCGCGTCGCTGCTGGCGTGGACGACGCTGCCGTCGAGCAGCTCCATGGTGAAGGTCTCGCTTTGGGTGATCACACGGAGCGTGCCCGTTTTGCGCTGCATGCTCAGCATGTTCAGCAGATCCGGAATCGTGACTGCCGAAGTCGTGCCGCGCAGAGAGGCAGAGCCGTTGCCGTTTCTGAACTCGCAGTCGCTGTCCGGACCCTTGACCTTCATGGACGCGGTGCGGCAGGTCTCTTCCATCGCCTCGAGCTCTTTCAGCGAGAGTTCGAGAAAGTGCCGCAGGAACGACGTTTGCCTGGCGATGTCCTTGGCTTGGTCCGGGCTGCGCGATCCGGTGCTGTTCCGAAGTGCCCAGAGAATCTGCGACACTTGGGTCCAGTGCTTCTCTAGCTCGAAGACGCGGAGCGTCGTGAGAGACAGGTCGGTGGTGGGCGTGAGTGCTGACATGGAAACGGTTCGCGATTGCGCTCTAGAGAACCCTTTCGACCAACCCGCCCCTTTTCCTCCGCGGTTTTGGAATGTCACGGACGCGAGGCCCGGATGCCTAGTCGTGAACCTGTAATGACGGCGTTTCCGAGCCGTCCCGGACGAACTGACGCTGTCGCGAAAGGAGACACACGAGCATGGCCAGTAGTGCCAAATCCCACAGCGTGACCAAATACAGGCTCTGCATCGTGTTCTTCAGGCTCTTGCCGAGGAGTTCTTCCCCCAGCACGCAAGAAGGGATGTACGCCGCCCAAACCATGGCGTGCGTTCGAGGCGAGAAGCGCGCAGATGGTGAGCGCAGTGGCCCAAAGCCGGTTGCGAGCAGGAAGAAGAACGCCGGTACCAGAGCGACGTGGTGCGCTTTCCACGAGATGGGTGACAACAGCAGCGTCACGATGAGCACGGCGCCCAACGCGTAGCCGCCCTTGCGAACCCGGTCGCTGTGGCTGCGAACGATGTTCCAAGCCGTCGCCAGGATCACGAGCAGCGAGAGTCCTCGCACGAACCATTGCACCGACGAACCAGAGAGACCGAGGCCCGGGAAGAAGCCTGGAATGTCTGCGTGTGGCGAAGGCACGACGCCCGTGAACCGGGTGACCGCACACCGCAGCGATTGATTCATCCAGCTGAACGGAGGGAAGCCTTCGGCCGGTGGGGCAAACAGATCGGGGTTTGAGCCGTAGGCCAGAACGCCGCGAAACCAGGTTTGCCACGAGGTCAGATCGAATCGCAGCAGCACCAACGTACTTGCCACGAACACGATCACCCAAGTGGCGGTGTAGAGCAGTGCCCGCGTGCCGGTGGCTTTATGTGAGGTTGCTCCGTCTGGGGCCGTTCCTCGTCCGTCGGTCGAGGAAGGCTGGCCGAGCCACCAAAACACAGGCACCAGAAGCACGAGATTGGGCTTCGTGGCCAGGGAGATTGCCAACAGGAGCCCCGCGAGACCCGGTCGCTTCCGCACCAGGGAGCACGCCACGACCACCAGCGCCACGTTGATGCCGTTGCCGCCGCCGCCGTGGGTGTCGCGCAAGACGTACCGTGCACCGAGCAGCGCCGTGCCGGCGAGCAGCCCGTGGGCCGTGCGCGCCGCGATTGGCTGATCCGACATCCGTCGCAGGAACCGGAGCAGCGCCGCACCAAGTGCCCACAGCGCGCCGATCTGCAGAATCACCCAAGCGAACCGCGCAGCGCGCAACGGCAGCAACGAGAACGGCGCAGTCAGCAACCCAAAGGTCGGCGGATACGGCGGATGCAGTGGCCCGTCGTCTAGATACGGCGTGTAGAGGTACAACCCCTCGAGTAGCCGGCGGCCAAACTCCAGATGGTCGATGATCACGCCCCTTCCGGCGCCCTCTCGAAGGCCGGCGCGGAAGATCAGAAACACCGCGAGCACGATCCAGACGCAGCGGAAGATCCAAACCGCGCGGCTTGGACTCCCGGGGGCAATCGACGCGGGGGGCGGTTCGCTCTTGGTCATCGAACTGGTGGGAGTCTGCACCATGCGTGCACAACGGGCGGGCTTGAAGCATAGTCGCGAACCCCGTTTCGCAATGACGACCATGACCAAACCCCTGCTCGGTGTTGTGCATCTGCGGCCGACACCCCACGCCGCGTCTTTCCATCAGGCCGCCCAGTCACGAGAACCCGCAACAGCCGTCATGGCAGCTATGCTGAAGGCCGCGGACCAGGATGCGCTCGCGCTCGTCGAAGGCGGCGTGGATGGTCTGATGATCGAGAACTACGGCGACGTGCCGTTCCATCGCGGTGACGCGACCGATCCCGTGCCGCCCGACGCCGTCGCTGCGCTGGCGTTGGTCGCGCATCAGTTGCGCGAGAAGCACGGTGTGCCGGTGGGGATCAACTGCCTGCGCAACGACGTGCATGGCGCGCTGGGTGCAGCCGCCGTTGCGGGTGCCCGATGGGTGCGCGCCAACGTGTGGACGGGCGCGAGCGTGACGGATCAGGGCCTAATTCAAGGCGTGGCTGCATCCGCGATGACCTATCGCCAACAGCTGGGCTGCGACGCGGAGGTCTTGGCGGATCTGTTCGTGAAACACGCAAGTCCGTTGGCGCCGTGTTCGCTGTCAGATGCCGCGCGCGATCTGGCGACCCGGTCCGGTGCTGCCGGGCTCATCTTGTCAGGCACTCACACGGGCGCGCCGGTGGCAGAATCAGGCCTGCGCGAAGTGCGTGAAGCAGTGGGTGATTTCCCCATTTGGATCGGCTCCGGGCTCAACGCCAAGAACGCAGCGTCGCTGTGGCCGCTTTGCGATGGGGCGATTGTCGGGACGAGCGTGAAAGTTGATGGTCAGGTGAATCAGCCCGTCGACCCCGGGCGAGTCGCTGCGCTTCGCGCGGTGTTGCGGTAGATCCAGCGTCCCGATCCGAGACCTCGTCGGACGGGGTGTCGAACGGCTGTGCGGTGAGCCGATAGCCGAAAGGTGAAGGTTCTCCTGATGTCTCCGTCTCCGCACAGCCTCTACGTGGGGTCTGCCGCGACGGTTCAGCGCTACCGCGGGGGCTTGCTGCGTCGTGGTCATTTGTGTGAGGTTTTCGGCGGCACGTCGGAAGGCAACCTCAAGCAGTCGCTGGCCGGTACGATCGAACGCTTTGGCCCGGACATCGTCCACGCCCACGATGCGGCACTCTCGGGGCTCGATCTACTCGGCTTGCGCAGTCGCTGGGTGGTGTCGATCAGCGGCGAAGACATGTACGAGCGGATGATGCAGGGCACGAATGGCGCTGCGATCTGCGAGGTGTTCCGACGCGCAAACCGCGTCCTCGTTCCGAGCGTGGAAGCGGGTGCCACACTGGAAGACCGCGTGCCGGAGTGCATCGCGAACGTCGACGTCGTTCCGCGGGCGGCGGTCGAGCTTTCAACGTCCGGCACCGACCTGCGGCGCTCGCTGGGGATTCCTCGCCAGCGCTTCGTGATCCTGCTTCCTGGCGGGATTCGGCCCGTGAAGGGTCAGCATCGAGCGCTTGGACTGGTGCGCAAGCTGCGCGCCAACGGCGCGGACGCTGAGATGATCATCGTGGGGCCGAAGCAGGACGAAGCCTACGTCGCGTCGCTCGAGGCCGCGATTGCCGATGAACCCGGCGTGCGAATTCTGCCGGCGCTTTCAGCGGACCGCATGGGCGCTGCCTATCGGGACGCGGACGTTGTGCTCAACACGTCGACCAGCGAAGGGATGAGTCCGACCATTCTCGAAGCCGGCATGCTCGGCTGCGCAATCGTCGCCTCCGACTCGCCGGGCAACCGCGACGTCGTGCGT
>CBESZZ010000420.1:0-4269 GCA_965534055.1 uncultured bacterium
CGGGTGGACGCGCCATGATCGTCTTGACGCCTGCGCCAATGACCTGCGTTTCGTCCGGATCCTGCTTCATGAAGTAGCGGCAGAACACCGAGACGGCGGTCATGGCTTCGCCCTTCTCTGGCGGGAATTTGATGCCGTGGTCGCCAGGACGACGCGATGAAGGCTGGCCGAGCTCCATGTAGCCGGCGCGGCCGGTGGCCGGGTCGGTGACCGAATCAAGCCAGGTCTTGCACAGCTCGAGCGCGGCGTCGTTCACTTCGAGATCGAAGTACTTGCCCGACTCGTAGGCCATGATGCACCAGCCGGTGACCGAGGTGTCGTTGTCGCCACCCTTGGGGTCGTAGCGCCAGACGTTGTACGGGTTGCGGTGGTACTCCAAATAGCCGAGCGCCTTCTGGGCGTAGCGCTTGAGCGACTTGTAGTCCGACAGGCCGTAGGCCTCGATCATCGCATAGCTGGCGATGGCGTGGCTGTAGATGTAGTCGTGGGATGAGTTGGTGCCGAACAGGCCGGTGTCCGGGTTCTGCTCTTTGCGCAGCCAGTTGATGCCGCTCTTGATCTGGTCACGGTAGGCACCAGCGCGGAGCGTGGAACCATCGCCCAAGAAGGCGAGCAGCGCGAGGCCACTGTTGCCGACGTCGTGCACGGCGTTGCCGGGGCCGTCGCAGACGTCGCCCTCGGTGTCGTGCTTCATGAAGTCGTCAGAGTCCCACTTGCCGTCTTCGTCCTGGTGGTCCTTCAACCACTGCAAGCCGAGCTCAATGGCCACTGCGGTGGCTTTGCCGCCAGGAGCCTTGCCGCCACGGCCGCCGCCTCGGCCACCGTATTTGCCGCCAGCGCCGCCGCCGAGGCCGACCGCGGAGTTCCACTGGTCAGAATCGAAGGCCGACTCTTTGACGTCGGACATCTCTTCGAAGTTTTCCGAGACGACTTCGTTCTCCGTGATCTCTTGATCCTGGATGACGACGTCTTCGACGACTTCTTCTTCCTCGACCGGCTCTTCTTCCGGCTCCTCGATTTCCTCTTCGGGCTCAGGCTCGTCCTGGAGCTTCATCTCCACAACCTTGGAGGGCGGGAGCTTCTCCGGGGCTGGCAGAGCCATCAGAATGAGGAAGGCAATTCCGTGCACCACGATCGAAAGCAGCAACCAGGGCGCGTGGCGCAGCTGATCGGCCATGATCTCTTGGAAGCTTTGCTCTTGCTCCCAGATCGGCACGTAGTTGGACGACTCGACGTGAATCTTGGTTGGATCGACGGTCATGATGTCAGTGAAGTGGGCGGAGCATCGAGCTGCTCCGCAAGCCGTGCGTCGCGCACCGCGATGGCGGTGCCGAGGTCGGGCTGCTGGTCGAAGGGACGAGGGTCAAGGGCGCGCCCGAACACCGAGATGGAGTTCTGGTGCGGGGCGACCGGGGGAGGAACGGCCCGCCGGATGCGCGGTTCAGACTGGGGGCAGGAAATCTAGCCGGCCTGACCACCCGGTGCCATCGTCCCCGACAAATCGTCGGTCGACTCGGCTGCTGTACCGGTGAAACCGCGGCTTTTGACCCGTGGATCCCGATCGATCGAAGATCAGCGGCCCTGCAGGTCGGGAGCCCAAACATAGGTTCGAATCTGGCTGCGGAGCACGCTTTGACGGTCCAAGGCGCCATACAGGCGGCTTTCCAGTTCACGGCGAATCTGGCTCTGTACGCCGGGCTCCAGGAAGACTTCGTCGGGGGTGAGGTCCTCGTGTTGCCCGGGGGCACGATCGACGACCTTGAGAACCCAGAAGGCGCTGCCGGTTTCTAGGGGGTCGGACACCGTGCCGCGGTCCTGGCCGAGGGCGAACGTGGCCCGGTCCCCGAGCCGCTCCACGTCGTCGTTGGAGAGATTCTCCAGATCCGGGCGCTGGAGCACGCTTGCTCCCGCCCGCTCAGTCACCGCCTCCTGGGTCACACCCTGTTCCCGCCAGTGGACCGCGGCCTTGGTTGCCGCGTCGAGGGCGGTCTGGCGACTCGCTTCCCCGTCGCCTTTCGGGAACGCCAACTGGGACGCTTGAGCCCGTGGGCCGAACTGGTAGCGATCGAGATTCAGCAGGAAATACTGCTTCATCTCCTTGGGGGTGATGAAGAGTTCGACCTGGTCCTGCAGCTTGTGGTTGCGGTAGGTCCAGCGAGTGATGTCGTGGAGTTTTTGAATCTCCTGGTCGCGAATCATCGTTTCCCACGACCGGTTTTGCGCGTCGAGGTCGGCCTTCATCTTGCCGTAGCTGCCGAACGCTTCGGTTTGCTCGCGTTCGAACTTCGCCATCTGCTGATCGAGCCAGGCGTCCACGCGTTCGGGTTCGATGATGCCCAGCGTGCGTGCGCCCTGGGCAAGCGTGTTGCGATCGACCAGCTGCTGCAGCGTTTCCCGGCGGAGCGCCTTGCGATCGACGGCGCGCCCACCGGCGACGAGCGCTTCATATCTCGCGTCGACAAGCTCGCGCAGTTCCCGCTCAAGGATGGCCGAGTCGCCGACAATCGCCACGACGCGTTCGAGCCGGGTCGGTTCGGAAATCGCGGGCGCGCGTGGGGGGCCCTGTACGCTGGTGGGCCCACCCGATGCCGGCTCCTGGGGTGGATTTGCGCTGCCCGATTGTTGTGCCGGCGTTGCGCCGACGAACCCTACCAAGCAGCTGCCGAGAAGCACGCCAATGCGAGTGATCGCCATGGCACGCATTGTCCCGCGCCGGCTTTGGCTAGCCAATGGTCTTCAGCAAGAACTCCAGGACCGCCTCACCGTTCCACGTCTTGGGGCCCTTTTTGCCGCGACCTCGGGTGGGTCTTGGCAGCATCAGGTGCGTTTTGTCGGCTTCGACCGCGCGCACTTCCGCGAATGCGTCGAGCCACGCTCCACCCAGGGGCTCGCCCGGTGGGTGCCGGACCACGAGTCGCTCGGTATCGATCAGCTGAATCCCGGTGACGCCCAGCGCGCCCAGCCGATGCTTGATCGTGAATACCTGAAGGAGTTGCTGCACGGGTTGCGGCAGGGGACCGAAGCGGTCTCGAAGCGAAGCGGCGACGGTGGCTGCGCTTGACGCGTCGCGCGCATCGTCCATCTCGCGTAGCAGTTCGAGTCGCTGCTTGGGATCCTCGACGAACGTATCCGGCAGGAATGCGCGCACCCGCAGGTCGACGTCGACCTCGACTGCGTTCCAGGGCTCGCTGCGACCGTCCTTGGCGTCGTCCACGGCCTGGCGCAGCAGCTGGCAGTACATGTCGTAGCCGACCGACGCGATGTGGCCGGATTGCTGTGGGCCCAACAGGTTGCCCGCACCCCGAATCTCCAGGTCCTTCATGGCGATCGCGAAGCCCGCACCGAGATGGGAGAACTCTTCGAGAGCCTTCAGCCGCTTCTTCGCATCTTCCTTGGGCGGATGCTCACGGGACATCATCAAGAAGCAGTAGGCCTTGCGGTCGCTGCGGCCGACGCGGCCGCGCAGCTGGTGCAGCTCCGCAAGCCCGAACATGTCCGCGCGGTCGACGAAGATCGTGTTGGCGCGTGGGATGTCGAGGCCGTTCTCGACGATGGCGGTCGACACCAGGATGTCGGTTTCTCCGTTGGTGAAATTGCGCACCGCTTTTTCCAGCTGCGTTTCCGTCATCCGGCCGTGGGCGACGTCCAGCGAAGCGTCGGGCACGAGTTCGCGCGTTTGCCGCGCAAGTTCGTCCAGGCCTTCGATGCGGTTGCGCACGAAGAAAACCTGACCATCGCGCGCAAGCTCGCGACGCAGACCCTGCTGCACGACGTCGTTCGCGCGGAAGATCACGTGGGTTTCGACGTCCTGCCGCCCTGGCGGTGGCGACGCCAACGTCGAGATCGCACGGATACCCAGCAGTGACGCGTGCAACGTGCGGGGAATCGGCGTGGCGCTGAGGCTTAGCACGTCGACCGCGTGACGCAGCCGCTTCATGTGCTCCTTCTGTCGCACTCCGAAACGCTGCTCTTCGTCCACGACCACCAGGCCGAGGTCCGCGTAGACCATCTCCTTGTTGAGGATCTTGTGGGTGCCGATGAGCACGTCGATCGAGCCCTTGGCCATTCCCTCCACGATCTTCCTGCGGTCCTTGAGCGACCGGAATCGAGTGAGGTGGTCGACGTTCAACCCGAGTGGTTCGAACCGTTGGCGGAAGGTCCGCGAGTGTTGGTCAGCGAGGACCGGGGTTGGGACGAGCACCGCGACCTGCTTACCGGTAGCCGCAACGCGGAACGCCGCGCGCAGTGCGAGCTCCGTTTTGCCGAACC